>NZ_JBCNBW010000009.1:0-43786 GCF_050478865.1 Aeribacillus pallidus
ACATTTAGTATAGAGCCAGAAGTTTTCGCAGGATTAAATCAAGATCCAAAAGAGTATTTTGAAACAATATTTAGTGAAGATCACGAAGAAGTTGTGCTTGTTAAAGATATACCGTTCTATTCGATGTGTGAACACCATTTAGTTCCTTTTTTTGGTCGAGCACATGTCGCTTACATTCCTCGTAACGGACGTGTTACAGGCCTAAGTAAGTTAGCACGAGCTGTTGAGGCTGTGGCAAGAAGACCGCAACTTCAAGAACGAATTACGGCAACCGTAGCCGATGCTATAATGGAAAAGCTAGAACCGCATGGTGTCATGGTCGTTGTTGAGGCGGAACATATGTGTATGACGATGCGCGGTGTAAAAAAACCAGGATCAAAAACCGTGACCACAGCTGTTCGTGGAGTTTTTGAAGAAGATCATGTGAAACGTTCAGAAATACTTTCATTTATTAAGTAATAGTACATCTTTTGCAAAAAGGAGGATGGAGATATCGTGAATGTTCAAAACGATTTTGTGGTGATTAAAGCGATAGAGGATGGGGTCAATGTCATTGGATTAACGCGTGGTTCCGATACTCGCTTTCACCATTCGGAGAAATTAGACAAAGGTGAAGTAATGATTGCTCAATTTACGGAACATACTTCAGCCATCAAAGTACGTGGTAAGGCAAAAATTTTAACAAGCGTTGGCGAAATTGAAAGTGAAACAAAAAAATAGAATGAAATAAGGCTGTTTTCTTTGATGTTTAAGAATTGGAAACAGCCTTTTTTTTTTTTTTGAAAAATCTTTCCAAAAAAAAAAGAAAACGAACCCTTTTCGGCAACATAACAAATAAATCATTATTGTAAATGAAATGAACTTTATTGAAAAAATCGCTATTACATAGTGGTTATGGTATAATGAAAGATGCTATTTCGAGTGAATGCGGATTAAATGGGATTAAGGGTGATACGATTGGAACATTTGTTGACCATACTCGCTAATGTAAAAGAACAAGTCGATAAAGAACGGAATCATTCCTATATTAAACGCTTTGTCCGCTTGCCAAAAGTGGACGAAGATAAACAGCTATTTTTGTTAACTATGCTAGAAAAGCAAGTGGAAAATCGAGAAGAATTGGAGCTGATTGGGAAAACGATTGCACTTATTCAAATTGCCCTTGATACCCACGAACAAGTAACCAATGATTACGGTATGCTACGTGAACGGCAATTGACCGTGTTAGCAGGTGATTATTTTAGCGGACTATACTACCATTTATTAGCGAATGCCAACCATGTTAAGATGATTCGCCGTCTCGCTGAATCGATTCAACGTATTAATGATTGGAAGATTCAACTTTATCAAAAAGAATGCTCCAGTTTGGATAAGGGACTCGAATTGATGAAAAATATAGAAGTTGAACTATTAGTACCGTTTCGCCAAACGGAGCATGATGCCTTATTTCAATTTGCTCGTGAATATTTATTTTTAAAACGATTAAAATCCGAAAAAGAGCGCTTTTTTCAAAAACAAGACTCCGTACTTATGAACTTAATACAAACGTTCACTTTGCCAAATCAAAAAGAAAAAACGCATCTTTTATCAAACGAGCAACGGACGGTACTTTTCAATTGCTTAGAACGATTGATTGATTCCTCATTTACATCCGCTAAACTATTGTTAAAAGGGAAAGTGAATTCCACTTATTGGAATAATCGGTTATCTCAATTAGCTGGTACGTTATATTTACATACGAAATCTTTTGTGGAAGAAGGGTAAATGATGATGCAACAATCCAAAGAAGAACGTGTTCATCATGTGTTTGAAAAAATTTATAAACAATATGATTGGATGAATTCCGTTATTAGCTTTAAACAACATTTGCGTTGGCGAAAAGACACGATGAAGCGGATGAATGTTCAAAAGGGCGCTATAGTGTTGGATTTATGTTGTGGAACAGCTGACTGGACGATTGCCCTAGCCCATGCTGTTGGACCTGAAGGGAAAGTTTTCGGATTAGATTTTAGTCAAAATATGTTGAAAATCGGAAAAGAGAAAGTAGCTCATGAACAATTAACGAACGTGGAACTCATTCACGGAAATGCGATGGAAATTCCATTTGAAGATCATACGTTTGATTATGTGACCATTGGATTTGGGTTACGTAATGTTCCTGATTATTTACATGTATTAAAAGAAATGTATCGCGTATTAAAACCTGGTGGACTTGCGGTTTGTTTAGAAACTTCACAACCGACAATGATTGGTTACCGGCAATTGTATTATTTATATTTTCGATATATCATGCCTGTTTTCGGAAAAATTTTCGCCAAAAGCTATAAAGAATATTCTTGGCTACAAGAATCAGCACGTGATTTTCCGGGGATGAAGGAATTAGCACAATTATTCGAACAAGCAGGTTTTAGTAACGTCACATACAAACCGTATACTGGCGGAGTGGCTGCTGTCCACTTCGGGATGAAAAAAGAAGATGGAAGTCGTTAAGCTAGGTGGAAATCATGAAATTACAAATGATGTATACTTTTTTAAAACCGGATATTGATCGCATAGAGCAAGAATTAGAAGTCGCCATTCAGGCCGACTCCCCACTCCTTTCCGAGGCTTCCTTACATTTATTACAAGCTGGCGGCAAAAGAATACGCCCCGTTTTTGTCTTGTTAGCAGGAAAGTTTGGAAATTATGACATTGAAGTGATAAAGGATGTCGCCGTGGCCCTTGAGTTGATTCATATGGCATCACTTGTACATGACGATGTTATTGATGATGCAGCCCTCCGTCGTGGGAAGCCGACCATTAAATCAAAGTGGGATAACCGAATTGCGATGTATACAGGGGACTATATTTTCGCCCGATCATTAGAGCGGATGACGAATATCCCTTATCCGCTTGCCCATCAAATTTTGGCTCATACGATTGTCGAAGTTTGTGTAGGCGAAATTGAACAAATCAAAGATAAATACCGATTTAATCAATCAGTACGCGATTATTTACGTCGCATTAAACGAAAGACAGCTCTTTTAATCGCTGTTAGTTGTCAATTAGGAGCCATCGCTGCAGGATGTACCGAAGAGATACATAAAAAAATGTATTGGTTCGGCTATTATGTAGGCATGGCGTTTCAAATTACGGATGACATTTTAGACATTGTCGGCACTGAACAACAATTAGGAAAACCAGCCGGCAGTGATCTATTACAAGGTAATATTACGTTACCCGTCTTATATGCAATGGAGTCCCCTTTATTACGACAACAAATTGAAAAGGTGCATGAACAAACATCTAAAGAAGAAATAGGTGCCATCATTGAGCGTATTAAAACTTCAGGGGCGATTGACCGTTCGTATGATGTAAGTCGCATGTATTTAAATAAGGCGCTAAACATTCTTGATCAGTTGCCAGCCAATCGGGCAAAACAAAGTTTTCAAAAAATCGTAAATTATATTGGCAAAAGAAAATATTAAGAATTTTTTAATAGAAACGTTGTCAAATCGGAAAATAGGTGGTACTATGAATTTTGGAATCGGTTACATGATCAATACATAGTTGCTAGGAGTGGGATGACATGGAAAAAACATTTTTAATGGTTAAACCTGATGGGGTTCAACGAGGGTTAATTGGAGAAATCGTTTCTCGTTTGGAGAAAAAAGGTTTCCAACTAGTAGGCGCAAAATTTATGCAAGTTTCAAAAGAGCTTGCGGAACAACATTATGCTGAACATAAAGAGCGTCCATTTTTCGGAGAATTAGTGGATTTCATTACATCTGGCCCTGTGTTTGCCATGGTATGGCAAGGTGAGAATGTCATTGCAACAGCTCGTCAAATGATGGGGTCAACAAATCCAAAAGAAGCACAACCAGGTACCATTCGTGGTGACTTTGGTTTAACAGTTGGTAAAAACGTTATTCATGGATCTGATTCTCCAGAAAGTGCTGAGCGTGAAATCGGCTTGTTCTTTAAAGAAGAAGAACTTGTTTCTTATAACAAGTTAATGAACCAATGGATTTACTAAGGAGTGAAGGCTCAATAAAGTAGTAAGGAACTTTTCCTTACTACTTTTTATATTGTCTATATATGTGAGGTAATGAAATTGTGAAATATTAGTAAAAACTTGATATTTTTTTACACGTACGTCCAAATTTCCCTTATACTATGATTTGGTTACTTTTCGTGATGGTGAGGTATGGACATGGTGTATGATTATCAAGAATTTATAAAAAACTTTAAGAGAAAATCTGGCATCGATTTATCGTTGTATAAAGAAGCTCAAATGAAACGTCGTTTAACCTCTTTTTATGAAAAAAAAGGATTTCGCTCGTTTGCTGAATTATTTCAGGAAATGGAAAACAATCAAGAGTTATTTCACGAATTGTTAGACCGGATAACCATAAACGTATCCGAATTTTATCGTAATGCCAAACGCTGGGAAGTTTTACAACAGAAAATTTTCCCTCGTTTACTTAACGAACGGAAACCGTTAAAAATATGGAGTGCCGCTTGTTCAACTGGAGAGGAACCATATACGATTGCGATGGTGTTGTCGAATTACTTACCGTTTTCTCAAATATCAATATTAGCAACCGATATTGATCAAAATGCCTTACAGAAAGCGAAATTAGCTGTCTATCCTGAACGCTCTCTACAAGAAGTACCGCGTGATATGAAAGAGAAATACTTTACAAAAGAAGGAAGTTTTTATCGTCTAGCCCCTGAAATCACTCGGACGGTGACGTTTAAACGACACAATTTGCTTGCTGATCCATACGGTCAAGATTTTGACTTAATCGTTTGTCGAAATGTATTAATCTATTTTACAGAGGATGCGAAAAACGACATCTATCATAAATTTAGTCGTGCGTTACGTTCAGGTGGGGTGCTGTTTGTCGGAAGTACGGAACAAATTTTCAATCCTAGTAACTATCGATTTACAACAGAAGATACGTTTTTTTATCGGAAAGAGTAAAGGACTATCAATATATGATAGTTCTTTTTTATTTTAAAAAAATATTTTTACAAGAACATAAGAAAGTACTAGGAATTTATTTAGTAAATATGGTATATTGATACATAATTCTTTAATGAGTTGAAGGGGGAAAGAATGATGAGGTACTTAACTGCTGGAGAATCCCACGGTCCCCAATTAACAACCATCATCGAAGGGGTGCCTGCAGGATTAACGCTAACAGCAGATGATATTAATATAGAGCTTGCGCGACGTCAAAAAGGGTATGGACGAGGTCGGCGGATGCAAATCGAAAAGGATCGTGTTCAGATTTTAGGGGGCGTCCGACATGGAAAAACGCTTGGCTCGCCCATCGCCTTAGTCGTAGAAAATAAAGATTGGAAACATTGGACAAAGATTATGGGAGTCGAACCTTTAGAAGAAGGTGCTGATGATGAAATAAAACGGAAAATTTCCCGTCCACGTCCAGGGCATGCCGATTTAAACGGAGCGATTAAATATGGCCATCAAGATATGCGTAATGTACTCGAACGTTCTTCGGCTCGAGAAACGACTGTTCGTGTAGCAGCTGGGGCGGTAGCGAAAAAGCTATTAAAAGAATTAGGAATTGAAATTGCCTCACAGGTGGTAGAAATAGGTGGAGTGAAAGCTTCGCCTAAACCATATTCATCCATAAAAGAGTTACAAGAAAAAACCGAACAATCACCAGTTCGATGCTTTGATGAGGAAGTAGAACAACAAATGATGGACGCGATTGATGAAGCAAAGAAAAATGGGGATTCGATCGGTGGCATCGTGGAAGTGATTGTGGAAGGAATGCCTCCAGGCGTTGGAAGCTATGTTCACTATGACCGGAAGCTTGATGCGAAAATTGCTGGTGCAATAGTGAGCATTAATGCTTTTAAAGGTGTGGAATTTGGATTAGGTTTTGATATGGCTCGTAAACCAGGAAGTGCCGTTCATGATGAAATTGCTTGGTCTAAAGAAAAAGGGTACTACCGTTTAACGAATCGGTTAGGAGGATTTGAAGGCGGCATGACAACCGGCATGCCAATTGTTGTACGAGGAGTCATGAAACCTATTCCAACCCTTTATAAGCCGTTAAAAAGCGTAGATATTCATACAAAAGAACCGTTTGAAGCGAGTATTGAGCGTTCTGATAGCTGTGCAGTACCATCAGCTGCGGTTGTTGCGGAAGCAGTAGTTGCGTGGGAATTAGCCAACGCCTTAGTTGAACAGTTCTACGGGGACCGAATGGATACGTTGAAAAAAACGATTGCCGAACATCGTGCCTTTGCAAAGGAGTTTTAATATGGTCAAAACGATACCAATTGTTACTTCTTCAAAATCGTACAACGTTTACGTCGGACGAGATGCAATTGGAGCATTAAAAGAATATATGAAAAATAAAACAGTATCGAAATGGTTGTTGATTGTAGATGAGCAAGTGGCTGCTTTTCATCCCCAAACCATTCAACAGCTACTCTCTAGTCATGAGCAAGCGATAATGTATAAAGCTCCCGCTGGAGAAAAATCAAAAAGTTTACAAGAGTACGAGAAATGTATTTCTTTTGCGCTAAAACATGGTGTAGATCGTAAATCAGAAATCATAGCCGTTGGCGGGGGCGCCATAGGAGATTTAGCTGGTTTTGTCGCAGCGACATACATGAGAGGAATATCGTTTGTGCAAGTACCAACGACGTTGCTTGCGCATGATAGTTCGGTTGGAGGTAAAGTGGGAATTAATCATATACTTGGCAAAAATATGATTGGATCTTTTTACCAACCGGAAGCGGTGTTTTATGATCTCTCTTTTTTATCAACGTTACCGATGCATGAATGGCGGTCCGGATTTGCGGAAGTCGTTAAACATGCATTAATTGCTGATCCAATGTTTTTTGAGTTTTTAGTCGAAAAGGTCAAAACTTTACATAATCTAGGGGATAAAGTACTCGTCCATTTAATTTCGAACGGAATTCGCATCAAAGGAACAATCGTCCAAGAAGACGAAAAAGAACAAGGGGTACGCGCCTGTTTAAATTTTGGACATACACTTGGACATGCGATTGAATCTGCATATGGATACGGTAATATCACACACGGAGAAGCCGTCATGATGGGAATGGTTTACGCGTTATTACTAAGTGAAAAAATGAACAAGCTCAACTTTCCGTTTAAACCATTTCTTTCATGGATTCATACTTTAGGTTATCGCCTTTCTTTTGATCGTAATCTGACATTTTCGGACGTGTGGGAGCGGATGAAAAGAGATAAAAAAGCAAGTCGTCAAACGCCGGTGTTTGTTTTATTACGAGATATCGGTCAGCCAATGATGAAAAGTGTTGATAAACGAATACTTGAGGAAACGTTCGATCAATTCATTCGTTTAGGGGAGGAGATGAAATGATTCGCGGCATCCGTGGAGCGATTACGGCTGATGATAACAGTGAACAATCAATTGTAGAATCGACCTTATCATTATTGAGAGTAATGATTAAAGAAAATGACATTTTGCCTGAAGAAGTAGCTTCCGTTTTCATTTCAGCAACACCTGATTTAAATGCATCATTTCCAGCAAAAGCGTTACGAAGTTTAGAAGGATGGACATTCGTTCCTGTCATGTGTATGCAAGAAATGCCAGTTCCTCATAGTCTTGAAAAATGTATTCGTGTGATGATTCATGTGAATACATCAAAGAAACAAGAAGATATTCATCATGTTTATTTGAAAGGGGCGAAACATTTACGTCCTGATTTGAACCGTACGTAAGGATTAAAGGGGGAAACTGTTTTGAAGTGGAAGGAGCCTATCAAACAACTACAGCCATATCAGCCAGGAAAATCGATTGAAGAAGTAAAGCGAGAATTCGGTATCGAACAAGTGATTAAACTAGCCTCAAATGAAAATCCATTCGGCTGTTCCCCGAAAGTAATAAAATACTTGTTACAACAAGCCAATGATTTAGCGAAATATCCTGATGGATATGCGTATTCGTTAAGGAGCACGTTAGCGAACTATCTTGGTGTTAATATCGAGCAATTAACGTTTGGGAACGGTTCTGATGAAGTGATCTTAATGATTAGTCGAGCGTTATTACGGCCTGGGATAAATACCGTCATGGCTACACCGACGTTCCCTCAATACAAACATAATGCTCGAATTGAAGGGGCAGAAGTTAGAGAAGTTCCGTTAGTTAACGGCGAGCACGATTTATCATCTATGTTACAAGCCATTGATGACCAAACAGCGGTTGTTTGGCTCTGTAGTCCGAATAATCCAACAGGTTGCTACATTCCGGAAAAAGAACTCAAGACCTTTTTATCAGCAGTTCCTAAAGACGTACTTGTTGTATTAGATGAAGCTTATTATGAGTACGTTGTCGCTGATGATTATTATGATGCGATTTCTCTGCTTGAAAGATATCCCAATTTACTTGTGTTACGCACGTTTTCCAAAATCTACGGTCTCGCTTCTTTCCGAGTCGGTTATGGAGTGGGTGACCCGTTCGTCATCAAGCGTCTTGAAGCGGTTAGAGAACCGTTTAATACAAACACATTAGGTCAACTAGCTGCCCAAATGGCGCTCGAAGACCAAACCTTTATACAAGATTGTCGAATGCGAAATCGCCAAGGACTCGAACAATATTATAAGTTTTGTCAAAAACACGGATTATTTTATTACCCTTCTCAAACGAACTTTATTTTGATTGACTTTCGAAGGGATGGAGACGACGTTTTTCGTTATTTATTAACAAAAGGTTTTATCGTTCGCTCAGGTAAAGCTCTCGGATTCCCGACCTGTGTTCGGATTACAATTGGAACATATGAACAAAATGTTCAATTAATCGAACAACTCGAACGTTTTATTCAAGAACAACAGGTCAAAGGAGAGGAATGATATGGAGGGAAAGGTACTTGTTATTGGACTGGGGTTGATTGGGGGTTCGCTTGCTCTTTGTATTAAAAAAGCTCACCCCCACGCACACATTATTGGCTATGATGTGGACAAGAAACAATTACAGTTGGGTCTATCGCTCGGAGTAATTGATGAAGCAGCAGAAGATTGGAAAAATGAAGTGGTAAAGGCCGATTTAATCATATTATCCACTCCAGTCATTCAAACGGAACGTCTATTACATGAACTTTCACAACTTCCCTTAAAAAATGGAGTGATTGTAACAGATACCGGAAGTACAAAGGGCCGCATCATGGAACAAGCGACACAATTGCATGAAAAGGGTATTACTTTTATTGGTGGACATCCAATGGCTGGCTCACATAAAAGTGGTGTAATCGCAGCAAAAGATATATTATTTGAAAATGCTTTTTATTTGTTAACACCTTTTGATGGTGCTGATGAAGATGTGAAGCGTTTAAAAACTTGGCTGAAAGAAACGAAGGCAAAATTTGTTCAAGTAAAACCGGATGAGCACGATATGATGACAGGAGTCATCAGTCATTTTCCTCATATTATTGCGGCATCGCTTGTGCACCAAGCTGAAAAGTTTGGTGGCGAATTTCCGCTATTATCACGGCTTGCTGCTGGTGGATTTCGTGATATTACCCGAATCGCTTCTTCTGACCCACGCATGTGGAAAGAAATTACCATACATAATAAAGAAGTGATGCAGCAGTTATTACGATATTGGAAGCGTGAAATGGAACACATTGACCGAATGCTTGAGCAAGAAGATAGTGAGAATATTTATGCGTACTTTCAAAAAGCTAAAACATTTCGTGACGATTTGCCAGCATTTCAACAAGGAGCCATTCCTTCGTTTTATGACCTATACGTAGATGTACCCGATTATCCAGGAGTAATCTCTGAAATTACTGGTTACTTAGCAGATGAACAAATTAGTATTACGAATATTCGCATTATGGAAACAAGAGAAGATATTTATGGCATCCTTGTCATTAGTTTCCAAAACGATCAAGATCGTAAACGTGCGGAGCAATGCATTAAACGACATACCGATTACGAAGTCTTTTTAGCATAGGGGGAGTACAATGGACACATTATCGCTCAAACCACAAAGTCGTCCTTTAAGAGGAACGGTCCAAGTGCCTGGGGATAAATCCATTTCCCATCGGGCGGTTATGTTCGGGGCCATCGCCAATGGGACGACCACCATCGAAAACTTTTTAACTGGAGATGATTGTTTAAGTACGATTTCTTGTTTTCGACGCTTAGGAGTTCATATTGAACAGCATGGAACGACTGTGACCGTACATGGGAAGGGCTGGGACGGTTTAACAGAACCAAAAGACATTTTAAATGTCGGAAATTCAGGAACCACGGCACGCCTTATGCTCGGAATTTTAGCTGGTCGCCCGTTTCATTCTGTCCTCATAGGTGATGAATCCATTGCGAATCGACCGATGTCTCGGGTAACGAAACCTTTACAATTAATGGGGGCCATCATTGACGGACGTCAAAATGGAGAATTTACTCCGTTGTCCGTACGAGGAGCACAGCTAAATGCCATTCGATACGAATTACCTGTTGCGAGCGCGCAAGTAAAGTCGGCTATTTTATTAGCTGGTTTACAAAGTGAAGGGACGACCGAGATTCTTGAACCTGCTCCAAGTCGAGACCATACTGAAAGAATGATTCGGCAATTTTCAGGCGAAATTGAAAAACATGGAAATGTTATTCGATTGAATGGAAAACAAACATTAAAAGCAACGAATATTGTTGTACCAGGGGATATCTCTTCAGCAGCGTTTTTCCTCGTAGCGGGCGCTATTGTCCCAGGAAGTGAAATTATCTTACCAAATGTTGGACTCAATCCGACAAGAACAGGCATTATTGATGTAATGAAACAAATGGGGGCAGATATTACGATTGTAGACGAAAGCTATGATTCCACAGAACCAGTTGGAACAATTATCATTCGCTCTTCAAAATTGAAAGGAATTGAAATTGGAGGGGAGATGATTCCACGATTAATTGATGAACTTCCAATTATTGCACTACTTGCTACTCAAGCCGAAGGAAAAACCATTATTCGAAATGCAGAAGAATTAAAGGTGAAAGAAACAAACAGAATTGATGCCGTTTGTCATGAGCTACAACAATTAGGTGCTGATATTCAACCGACCGAGGATGGAATGATCATTCATGGAAAATGTACTTTAACAGGGGGAAACGTCCGTTCTTATGGGGACCATCGAATCGGTATGATGCTAGCAATTGCCTCCCTCATATGTCAATCAGAAGTAACCATTGATGGAGTCCATGCCGTCTCTGTTTCTTATCCAACTTTTTTTGAAGATTTAAAAATATTAGGGATGAATAAAGATTAAACAAATATAAGTTATGTAATTGTGTAAGCGGGTGAGTTTTGTCACCCGCTTTTTGTCATTTTTTTTTTCATCTGTTCATAGCTTGTCAATAACAAATGAGCATAGGAGATGGTTAGATGAAATATATCATTGAAGGAGGCACCATGTGGACGAATACTAAACGAAAGGAAATGGAATTATTAGTAGAAGACGGGAAAATCCGTGGTATTCGCCCATCTTATTCTCGCTACCAATACATGCGCATGAACATTTCTTCGTTTATCATTGCACCGACTCACGTGATGATGGATGATGCACCGATTGATGACTGGTCGAATTCTCAATTAAAAGAACATTTTATTCACCACTTTTTATCAAAAGGCTGTACAACCGTACTTTCCGTCATTCCCATTCGGTATGAAAAAGATTTGTCCAAACAACTAAACCTTCGAAGAACGTCATTATTTAATTCACCTATTGACTTCCTAATCTGTCCTCTAGTGCCACCAAAAGTTTTAACCCCTTCCTTTGTGAGAACGTGTAAAAAATTACTTATTCCGGCTATTTTGGTTCAACTCGATGAAGATGGAGCATGGGAAGACTGTCCTTGGGGATGGATTAAAGAAGCAATCTTCCCATATCTATTGGTGTTAATTCCTTATCTTCCATCGTCAATAAACGACAAACAACGAAAAAAAATACTAAAAAGATGGGATACGGTGTTGAAAAACGAAAAAATAACTCATTATACTCAACAGATAGTTCCGTATACACCTATCGAAGAACGAATTTTGAAAAAAATTGGCGTGTTTCCGCTTAGAGGAAATTTAATGGTTGGTGGAGAAATAATTTATAACCTGTATAATCAAACAACACTTAATGATTCGGTCCCAACAGACGCCCCTTTGCTAACCGTTTTTAAAGGACAAATAATAAAAATATATGATAAAATCGAATATCGGCCTGGTTTTGGAACTGAGTTAAAAATTAAACGACCACTATATTTCCAATAGAAAATGAACGAAATAGAAAGGGAATGCCTAATGAATACGCCACAACAAATGTTGCAACATTTACAGGTAGGAGACTTAGATAATGCAAAGAAAACGTTCCAAAAGATTCTTAAAAATGGAAGTGATGAAGAACAATTTCAATTGGCAGAAGAACTATACCATCTTGGCTTTTTAGAAGAGACAAAACAATTATATGAACAATTGCTAACAAAATATCCGGATGAAGGGGAATTAAAAGTGTTATTAGCGGAAACGCTTGTGGACATGGATCAAGAAGATGCCGCTTTAGAACAATTAGAACAAATCCCTGAGAACGATCCAGTATATCCACGTGCCCTCGTCCTTTTAGCGGATTTGTACCAATCGCAAGGGCTTTTTGAAGTAAGTGAACAAAAATTACTCCGAGCACAACAACTTCTTCCGAATGAGCCAGTCATTCAATTTGCTTTAGCCGAATTATATGCCTCCCAAGGGAGACATTTAGAAGCAATCCGACATTACGAACAATTATTAGAAAAAGGCGAAACAGAAATTGCTGGAACATCGATTCATCATCGTTTAGCCGATACGTTAAGTGCAGGTGGAGCGTTTGAAGAAGCTCTTCCATACTATGAAAAAGCATTAGATGAACGATTAGAAATTAATACATTATTCGGATATGCTTTTACTGCCTATCAAGCGGGTTATTATAAGCTGGCGATTGAAAAATTTACCGAATTAAAAGAATTAGACCCTGAATATCATTCGTTGTACCTTTACTTAGCAAAGGCATACGAACACGAAGAACTACTTGAAAAAAGTGTGAAAACCATTGAAGAAGGGTTAAAATTTAATGAATTTAACAAAGAATTGCTTGCGTTTGGTGGAAAAATAGCGATGAAACTAAACAATTTAGAAAAAGCAGAACACTTTTTTCGACAAGCGTTAGTAATTGACCCATCTTATTTGGAAGCTGCCCTTCAATTAAATCGTTTATTACTTCATCAAGAGCGTTACGAAGAGGTCATTGAGCTAGTGGAAATGGTTGAAAAAGAAGGTGAGCACGACCCTCAATTGGATTGGGACATGGCGGTATCTCTCCAAGAGGTAGAACAGTATGAGCAGGCATTAAAACGTTACCAACAAGCATATACTTTCTTTAAGAATCATCCAGAATTTTTAAACGATTTTGGACAATTTCTGCTTGAAGAAGGAATGTTAAAAGAAGCTTATACTATTTATCAGCAATTATTACAACAAGACCCTACGAATGAAGAATATATCATGCTTGTCGAACGCCTTCAGGAAGATACCCGTATGTTAGAATGATGAATAATACAGAGGAGGGAGAAGATGAACACCCCTGTATCTGTCAATGAGAAAAAAGAATTTATTCGATGGTTTTTAAATCACTACCAATTAAAACGAAGAGAATGTGTTTGGATTTTAAATTATTTAATGAGTCATGACCAACTGATGGAGAAAGTTCATTTTGTAGAAGATGCCCAGTATTGTCCACGCGGGTTAATCATGTCTACTCATTGTGTCGATGATGCTCCGTTTCGTTTTTACAAAGAAAATGTCATGACCACGGATGCTGAAAAATCCTTCCACGATATTCGTTTAAACAAGGATGAAAACATTTATATTCAGTTAAACTTTCGCTCTGCTCGTACATCTCATCAATATGCAGCCGTATTAGAAGAAAATCCGTACGTTCCGAAAAACATCCATATTACAGAAGAAGATCGTATACTAGCGGAACAATTTTTAAAGATGTGCATTAAAGATTTTCAAAAAAACCGGTTATTGAAAGAAATTGATCAAGCATTAGACCAAAAAGATGAGCACCGCTTTCAAGAACTTGTTCAACAATTAAATCGGTTACAACCGAAACGAAGTGAGAAAAATCATTCGTAAGAGCCTGTTGCAAAACGTCAGGCTCTTTTTATATGGCATAAAAGAATGAATCAGAAACAGTACATAAACTCTTGCCTTCCGGTGAAGGATAAGACAAAGGAGAGGAAAAAATCCCTTTTTTCTTTAGAATGTGGTATTCTAGGTAACGAAACATAAAGGCAGAGGAGAAATTAGGATGAATTGGAATGGAAAAGATGTAGAAACTTATTTTAAAGAAAAACAATTTGTTGACACAGCCATCATCCCTCTTCTTCCACTTCGTTTCGATGAAGGAGGAATGAAACAAGCTGCACAACAAGGAGAATTTATTCTATTATTATCTACATATTTAGAAAAACAATTTAAGGGGAGATTGTTTCTTTTTCCTCCGTTTAGTTACCTCGAGCAGGAAAAAGAAAAAGGAGAACGTCTCCGTAGATGGGAAGAACAATGTAAACAACAGGGTTTCGTGCATGTATTTTATCTAACTTCAGACCCTGAATGGAAAACGTATGAAGATTTATTACAGGGAACAGTGCTATGGGTTCCTTCCGTACCACTTGAGCATGTTGACCGGCAATTTAAACATTCGCTGATGGACGACCAAGTGAAACAGTTGATTCAACTTATCGTTCATAAGTGGCAACATCAACCATAATTTTTCAGAAAATCGTCACATTGTTGACACGTTTTGTTCTCCGTGGTTATTGACCTTGTCAAAAGATTGATATATCATGAGTATGTCCTAGTTTTGTATATGTGCGAATACTTTGTCCGTAGGACTGACCTTAAGATAGAGGGGGGAAAAGGATGAGCAAACATCGTGTATCACGTCGTCAATTCCTTAACTATACGCTTACAGGAGTAGGCGGATTTATGGCAGCAGGAATGTTGATGCCAATGGTTCGTTTTGCGGTGGATCCTGTATTACAACCAAAGGGTGCAGGTGATTTTCATCCAACTAAATTGAAAGTGGATGAAATTACGAACGAACCTCAACGTGTAGACTTCTCATACGAGCAAAAAGATGCATGGTATGTTTCAGAAGTTACGAACACAGCTTGGGTATATAAAAATGAAAAAGGGGAAATCGTTGCCCTCTCTCCAATTTGTAAACACCTTGGCTGTACAGTAAACTGGAACGGAGATCAAAAACATCAAAACATGTTCTACTGTCCTTGTCATAACGGGCTTTATGAGAAGAATGGTAAGAACGTACCTGGTACACCTCCAACCGCTCCGTTGGATGCATACCCAACAAAAGTGGTGGATGGTTACCTTTATTTAGGTAAACCAAAGGCAAATCCATTTGTGTAAGGAGGCGTAATAATTGTTAAACAAACTGTATGATTGGGTTGACGAGCGTTTAGATATTACGCCTTTATGGCGCGATATTGCCGATCACGAAGTGCCTGAGCACGTAAACCCAGCGCACCATTTTTCGGCGTTTGTTTACTGCTTTGGTGGATTAACGTTTTTTGTAACGGTTATCCAAATCTTGTCTGGTATGTTTTTAACTATGTATTATGTACCAGATATTGAAAACGCTTGGAAATCTGTTTATTACCTACAGAACGAAGTAGCTTTTGGACAAATCGTTCGTGGAATGCACCACTGGGGTGCGAGTCTCGTTATCGTAATGATGTTTTTACATACGTTACGTGTATTTTTCCAAGGTGCGTACAAAAAGCCACGTGAACTAAACTGGATTGTTGGGGTTCTTATTTTCTTTGTTATGTTAGGTTTAGGTTTCACAGGATACTTATTACCTTGGGATATGAAAGCGCTATTCGCAACGAAAGTTGGTCTTGAAATTGCTGGCGCTGTTCCATTTATCGGCGATGAAATTAAGACATTATTAGCAGGTCACCCAGAAATCGTTGGTGCCCAAACATTAGCTCGTTTCTTTGCGATTCACGTCTTTTTCTTACCAGCAGCTTTATTAGGCTTAATGGGTGCCCACTTCTTAATGATTCGTAAACAAGGAATTTCAGGTCCACTGTAAAATTGAGTACGTTCGGATAATTTTGTAGTTTAATTTGAAGGAGGGGGACGCTATGCATCGCGGTAAAGGCATGAAGTTCGTTGGGGACTCTCGCGTCTCTGCTGAACGAAAGCCAAATATTCCGAAAGATTACTCGGAATATCCAGGTAAAACGGAAGCGTTTTGGCCAAA
The DNA here is from genome assembly GCF_050478865.1 of Aeribacillus pallidus. Taxonomy (NCBI): domain Bacteria; kingdom Bacillati; phylum Bacillota; class Bacilli; order Caryophanales; family Bacillaceae; genus Aeribacillus; species Aeribacillus pallidus. Next base: position 16,321 of record NZ_JBCNBW010000009.1, read on the forward strand.
CTTCTTATTAAAAGAATGGCTTGTCGGTTCCGTGTTTTTAATCGGTTATTTATGTTTAACGGTTGCCCACCCGTCTCCGCTTGAGCGTGTGGCGGATCCGACTGATACAGGATACATTCCATTACCAGACTGGTACTTCTTATTCCTTTATCAATTACTGAAGTATACGTACGCTTCTGGTCCATACAACGTGATTGGTGCGATTGTTATTCCTGGTATCGCCTTTGGTGCCCTGCTATTAGCACCGTTCATTGATAAAGGGCCACATCGTCGTCCGACGAAACGTCCATTTGCAACAGGTTTTATGTTACTGGCAGTTGCAGCAACCATTTATCTTACTTGGGAGTCGGCTGTTGCAGTTGACTGGGAAGCACGCGAAGCACAAGGTAAAATTGTTGCTGAAGTAGAAATTGATAAAGAAGCAGAAGGCTACAAAATTTATCAAGAAAATGGATGTATCAACTGTCACGGAGATAATTTACAAGGTGGAGCTGCTCCTGCACTAGTTGACACAGGATTAACACCTGAAGAAGTGGCTGACATCGCTGTGAACGGTAAAGCGCCAGGCATGCCAGCTGGGCTATTTAAAGGTACAGACGAAGATCTTCAAAAATTAGCAGAGTTTATCTCCGGTTTAAAAGCTGAATAAGGTGATATGTTAAGGGCTGTCCAATTTCGGGCGGCCCTTTTTTATCGTCAATTCATTGAATTACGACTAAGATGTTGTAAGGTAATCTACTAATTATGCTACAATTTGGATGTAATAAAAGATAAAGGAAGGAAGATAAGGATTGGTATATTGGCGAAACTTATTAATGAACCGGCTCGTCTTATGGGCACTATTATTGATTAATATTGGGGGTACGATATACGGATATGTATGGTACGGCTCTCAATTAAGTGAAACACCGCCTCATTTTTTACCATTTGTTCCTGATAGCCCTACAGCCAGCTTATTTTTTGTCATTGTATTAATAGGTTTTTTGTTGAGAACAAATATCCCTTATATAGAAGCTCTCGCGTTATTAACATTGTTTAAATATGGGGTCTGGGCAGTTGTGATGAACATTCTCACCCTTCAAGTAACAGGATATTTACCATGGCAAGGGTATTTGTTAATAGTGTCACACCTAGCGATGGCTATTCAAGGTATCTTATATTCGCCTTTTTTACAAGTGAAACTGCGCCATATTATTGTCGCAAGTATTTGGACGTTACATAACGATGTGATTGATTATGTGTTCGCTCAATATCCTCGCTACTCCCAATTACATATGTATGTCCAAGAGATTGGATACTTTACGTTTTGGCTAAGCATTTTTTCGATCGGTTTAACTTACTTTTTAACGGTTCATCGTTACAGTTTGGCGAAAAACGATTAAATTTCATCGGAAGAAAGTTCTATACTTGTCCACCCTATCATACATATTACTAGTAGTTTGAGGGGGGACAAGGATGAAGAAGGTAACTATAATAGTAATTTTGTGGTTTCTATTGACCGGGATTACTTGGTTTTCACATACTACATTGGCTGAATCAAATGAATCGTTAGGACAACTTGACGAGATCGCTGACGAAGCATTAGCTTTAACGAAACTAGGAAAATATGAAGAGGCCAAACGGTTGCTTGAATATTTTTCAAATAAATTTACAACTGTAACAATCCAAGAGCGATTGTTTTCTATGGATGAGTTACGGATTTTAACAGCGACTCATAACCAAGCGCTTTCGGCCTTAACAAACATGTCACTAACGCCAGAAGAGCGCTTGAATAAAGTAACAACATTCCGACTCGTTATGGATGCACTCGTTACTCAATACCAACCGTTATGGACGGAAATGGAAGATTCGATTATGACCGCCTTTCAACAAGTAGAACAAGCGGCTCAAGAAGGAGATTCCTTATTGTATCATCAACATTTAAATTCTTTTTTATCGAAATATAGTGTCATTCAACCGAGTTTAAAAGTAGATATTCCTGTCCAAACCGTACAAAAATTGGATGCCCAAATTGCATTTATCGACCGTTATCGTACAGAAGTTCTTACTGATAGAGATTCACACAATCAATTAACGAATTTACGTAACGATTTACAGTATTTATTTAACAATACGACAGAAGATGAAGCCGATCCATCCTTATGGTGGGTCATTATCTCTACTGGTAGTATTATCATAGTTACATTATCTTACGTCGGTTGGAGAAAATATAAAGGAAATGAACAGAAAAAGAAACAAGAGCAAAATGATTGACTTTCTTTTTATAGAATGAGTAAAATGTTCTTGAAAAGAAGAACATTGATAAATGATGGAGGTAATGGCATAAGATGAGCGGATTTCTTATTTATTTCTTGCTCATTCTAATCGTTCCCCTATGGGCGTCATTCCGTGTGAAAAGGACGTACAATAAATATTCCAATGTACCCACTTCATCACGAATGACTGGAGCAGAAGTAGCGAGAAAAATTTTAGATGATAACGGATTATACCATATCAAAGTAGTGGAAACACATGGATTTTTAAGTGACCATTACAACCCACTTACAAAAACGGTACATCTGTCTCCAGCAAACTACCATGGATACTCAGTTGCTGGAGCTGCGGTGGCAGCACACGAAGTTGGACATGCACTTCAAGATGCTCAAGGGTATGCATTTCTACGTTTTCGCCATGCGCTAGTTCCGGTTGTCAATATTAGTTCAAATTTTTCGTGGATTCTCATTTTCATTGGAATTATCGCACAGCTTTCAGGATTTTTGTTACTCGGGATTTTAATGATGGCGGCTGCTGTTCTATTCCAAGTCGTTACACTACCAGTGGAATTTAACGCATCTTCTCGTGCAATGGATCAAGTTGTTTCACTAGGTATTATTCGAAACGAAGAGGAGCGTCATGCTCGGAAGGTATTAAATGCAGCCGCGTTAACTTATGTAGCTGCAGCTGCAGTAGCATTACTTGAATTACTCCGATACGTATTAATCTTTACTGGTATGCAAGGTGATGAAGAATAATGAAAAAGGTGTCTCAAATACTGAGACACCTTTTTCATTTATTCTATCGGGTTTTTGTTTTCATCTAACGTAAACCCTTCGCCTAATACGTCATGAACAACCGTAACAGAAACAAATGCATGGGGGTCAACAGAAGTAATAATATTTTTTAAGCGAACGATTTCATTTTTGCCGACAACACAATATAACACTTCACGAGGTTGTTTCGTAAACGATCCATATCCTTTTAATACGGTGACGCCTCGATCCATCTGCTCTAAAATCGTATCAGCTATTTTCTCGTGCTTTTCAGAAATGATCATCGCACCCCTTGCTGCATAAGCACCTTCTTGCATAAAATCAATGACACGAGCTCCGACAAAAACAGCTACTAACGTGTACATCGCTTCCCGATAGTCTAAATATGTAATTAACGATAACGTAATAACAACGGCATCGAATAAAAACATCGTTTTTCCCATACTCCAGCCAAGATATTTAAAGGCCAATCGGGCAATAATATCAACACCGCCTGTCGTTCCACCAAACCGAAAAATAATTCCTAATCCAATTCCAATGGATACACCCGCAAAAAGAGCAGCTAAAAATAAATCTCCTTCATGTGGAATGTTTAATTGCAAACGTTGAAACACCCATAAAAAAATCGAAACAGCCAATGTTCCGATTAGCGTATAAAAAAACGCGTTTCTCCCTAATAATCGCCAACCAATGAAAAAGAGTGGAATGTTTAACGCTAAGTTAGTATAGGAAGGGTCAATTCCAAAAATAAAATAAAGCAATAACGTAATACCCGTAAATCCACCTTCGGCTAAATTATTTTGCATATTAAAATGAACGATGCCAAAAGAAAAAATAGCTGAACCTATTAAAATAAATAAAGTATTTTTCCAACGTAATCCGAACATCTGTCTTCCCCCCCCGTGAATAAAATTGTGTATCATCGGAATTCCTATTATAGCTAAAGCTTGATGATCAAGCAATATTTGGATGCTCTCCATTATGTAAAGAAAAATTATTTGTAAAAATATAAGGAATTAGCTAACATGAATTATGATAAGAAAGGGGACGATGGACTTGGAGAAGCAAAAAACTGTCGCACAGCTTCAACAAGAAGTCGATGCGTATATTGGTCAATTTAAAGAAGGATATTTTTCACCATTAGCCATGTTAGCAAGGCTGACCGAAGAGCTCGGAGAATTAGCGAGAGAAATTAATCATTATTATGGAGAAAAACCTAAGAAAAAAACGGAAAAAGAAAAAACGATTGAAGAAGAAATTGGTGATTTACTTTTCGTATTAATCTGTTTAGCGAATTCGTTAAATATCGATTTACAGTCAGCGCATGACATGGTCATGGAAAAGTTTCACACGAGAGATAAAGATCGTTGGACAAGAAAGGAGGACAAATGATGAGTCAAATTCGCGTTGCCATCGCGGGACCACGCGGTAAAATGGGCAGAGAAGCAGTGAAAATGGTTCAACAAACGGATCATTTTGAACTAGTCGCTGTATTAGACCGAAAATACGATGGTCAACTATTAAGTGACATACCAGATTTTCCGGGAGTAAATGTTCCGATTTATACAAACATCGACCAATTGTTTCAAAACGAAAGCGTGGATGTCTTTATTGATTTGACGACACCGGAAGTAGGTTACATACATACGAAAACGGCATTAATGTATGGAGTTCGCCCAGTGGTAGGTACGACGGGCTTTACAAATGAGCAGTTAGAAGAACTAAAACAATTAGCGGAAGAAAAAAAACTCGGATGTATTATTGCTCCAAACTTTGCGATCGGTGCGGTATTGATGATGAAGTTTGCTCAAATGGCCGCCAAATATTTACCGGATGTTGAAATTATTGAAATGCATCATGACCAAAAGCTTGATGCTCCATCAGGAACAGCAGTGAAAACAGCACAATTAATTCAAGAAGTACGTTCACCAAAGACTCAAGGTCACCCTGATGAAAAAGAAACGCTTTCCGGAGCAAGAGGGGCAAATATTGAAGGGATGCGGATTCATAGTGTCCGTTTACCAGGATTAATTGCCCATCAGCAAGTCATGTTTGGAGGAGAAGGACAATCGTTAACGATCCGTCATGATTCGTATCACCGAGGGTCTTTTATGACAGGAGTTAAGCATTGCGTGGATACAATTATGCACTTAGAAACGTTGGTGTACGGGTTAGAGCATATTATGGATTAACATCGGGGGGATGGAAGTGAACATTGCGCTTATTGCTCACGATAAAAAAAAGGATGACATGGTACAATTTGTGATTGCCTATGAACCGATTTTAAAACAACATACGTTATATGCAACAGGGACAACGGGTAAGCGGATATTGGAAGCTACTAATTTGCAAGTCCACCGATTCCAGTCTGGACCATTAGGTGGAGATCAACAAATCGGAGCGTTAATTGCTAAAAATGAAATGGATATCGTTATCTTCTTTCGCGATCCATTAACAGCTCAACCTCACGAACCAGATGTATCAGCATTAATTCGTTTATGTGATGTGTACCAAATCCCGTTAGCAACCAACATGGGAACCGCTGAAATTTTAATTCACGGGTTACAAAGGGGAGACCTACAATGGCGAAATGTACATAAAAGAAACGGAGGCTAATAGACTTCATGAATACACCAATCGATGTTTTATGCTTTGGGGCCCATGCTGACGATGTGGAGATTGGAATGGGCGGAACGATTGCCAAGCTCGCTTCGGTGGGGAAAAGAATCGTTATTTGTGATCTGACCGAAGCAGAGCTATCCTCCAACGGAACCGTTGAACGAAGAAAAAAAGAAGCGCAACATGCCGCCCATATTCTTGGTGTAGAAAAACGAATCACATTGCCATTAAAAGATCGGGGGCTTTATTTGACGGACGAACATATTCGATTGGTCGTCGATGTCATCCGTGAGTACCGGCCAACCGTTGTTTTCGCCCCGTACTGGGAAGATCGGCATCCTGATCATGGCAACTGCTCCAAATTAGTGGATGAAGCGGTATTTTCTGCAGGGATACGTAAATTTATATCATCTTATGATGCCCATAAAGTAAAAAAGGTCTTCTATTACATGATTAATGGCTTTTATCGACCGCATGTAGCAATTGACATCTCTCCGTTTATCGAAAAGAAAATTCAAAGCTTAAAAGCGTATGAAAGCCAATTTACATTATCTCCTGATGGTGTCGCGACCCCTTTAACAGATGGGTATATTGAGGCTGTTACGGCTAGAGAACGAATTCTCGGAAAAGAAGTGGGAGTTCGTTATGCGGAAGGGTTTATGACAAAGCAGCCGGTGTTATTACATCATGATTTGCTAGGTGATGATCAATGCGATTAAAAATTGGTATAACATGTTATCCTACGGTTGGGGGATCAGGGGTTGTCGCCACAGAATTAGGAAAGCTTTTAGCAGAGAGAGGACACGAAATACATTTTATAACATCAAGCGTCCCGTTTCGTTTAAAAAAAATGTACTCAAATATTTATTTCCATCAAGTAGAAGTGAACAGTTATTCCGTTTTTCAATATCCACCGTACGATATTGCATTAGCGAATAAAATGGCGGAAGTCATTCAACGAGAACAGTTAGATATCTTGCATGTCCATTACGCGATTCCTCATGCAGTCTGTGCCATTTTAGCAAAACAAATGTCAAACAATGATGTAAAAATTGTAACTACCCTACACGGGACAGATATCACCGTTTTAGGATACGATCCATCGCTAAAGGAAGCGATTCGCTTTGGGATAGAGCAATCGGATAGTGTCACTGCCGTATCCAATGCCCTCGTTCAACAAACGTATGATTTGATTCGACCGAATAAAAATATTCAAACCATTTATAACTTTATTGATGAGCGAGTTTACCGAAAGGTAGAGTCTAGTTCATTAAAAAAAGAATACGGCATAAACGAACAGGAGAAAGTATTCATTCATGTTTCAAACTTTCGAGTAGTCAAACGAGTACCAGACGTTGTACAAGTTTTTTACAACATTCAGCAAAAGATTCCGGCGAAGTTATTGCTCGTTGGAGATGGTCCAGAAATGACCGTTGTTTGTCAATTAGTGAAAAAGCTGGGCTTACAAAAACATGTTCTTTTCTTAGGAAAGCAAGATAATTTAGAAGAGCTATATTCGATTAGTGATGTGATGCTTTTACTTTCAGAAAAAGAAAGCTTTGGGTTAGTGGCATTAGAGGCAATGGCCTGTGGTGTACCATGTATCGGAACGAACATCGGAGGCATTCCAGAAGTTATCACAGATGGTGAAAACGGATTTATTTGTGAGGTTGGAAACATTCATCAAATCACCGAACGAAGCCTTCAACTAGTAACAGATGAAGATTTGCACAAAACGTTTTCCGAGCAGGCTGTACGTACGGTTTATGACAAATTCCATTCGGAAAAAATCGTTCAACAATATGAACAACTTTATGTTCGTTTAATGGAAGAAAGGAATTAGAATGATGAGAGAACCTTTTCGATCCGCGATTCCAATTATTGAAAAAATACAACAACATGGTTTTGAGGCGTATTTTGTCGGAGGTGCGGTCAGAGACTATCTTCTCGACCGTCCGATTTCCGATGTAGATATCGCCACGTCAGCATTACCCCATGAACTAAAGGGGATTTTTCCAAAAACTGTTGATGTTGGTATTGAACATGGAACGATTTTAATCTTACATAATGGAAAAGGCTACGAAGTGACGACTTTTCGAACAGAATCGGACTATAAAGATTTTCGACGACCAGAACGAGTGACCTTTGTTCGGTCATTAGAAGAAGATTTAAAGCGACGGGATTTTACGATTAATGCGATGGCGATGGACATAAATGGGAAGATTATTGATTTATTTGATGGGCAAGAAGCGATGAAGCGAAAGATTTTGCAAACGGTTGGTTCCCCCGATGAACGGTTTACGGAAGATGCTTTACGAATGATGCGGGCCGTTCGATTTGTAAGTCAATTAGGTTTTCAGTTAGAAGAATCGACCAAGCGAGCGTTGGAAAAGCATAACCATTTATTAGCCCATATTGCTGTTGAGCGAAAGCTTGTCGAATTTGAAAAATTGTTATCCGGACCATATCGTCACAAGGCGTTTCAGTTATTACTGTTAACCCAGTTATATAACTATTTACCGATGTTAAAGGGAAAGGGAGAAAAGCTACATCAAGCAATTTCATGGATGAACGATTCGTTAACTGTCAATGAAATGTGGGCTCTTTTGCTTTACGCTCTTCAACCGATAAATGAGCGAACCTTTTTTAAAGAGTGGAGATTACCGTCGAAACAGAGCAAAGAAATTTCGACCATTCACAACTTTTTAAAACAAAGATTGCAACAAGAATGGACCACCCAAACGCTGTATCAAGCAACGAAACCGATTGCGTATTCAGTAGAAAAATTGTACGACGCCATCAATGGTATAACGTCATCCGTATGGTATGTGTGGGAAGAAAAGTTCAATCAAATGCCTATTCACCATCGTTCAGAGCTAACCATATCAGGGAATGACTTAATGGATTGGTTTAAACGTCCTGGTGGCCCGTGGGTAAAAGATGTATTAGAAAAGGTTGAGTTGGCGGTTTTACACGGCGTCGTTGAAAATGATAAAGATCAAATAAGGGAGTGGCTACAGTCGTGCAATCACCAATTCGAAAACAATTGCTAGAGGCTTTTGCTGAGGCTAATGGAGAGTTTTTATCAGGGCAGACCTTAGCCAAAATATTAGGATGTTCAAGGACAGCCGTTTGGAAGCATATCGAAGAATTAAGGAAAGAAGGGTATCAATTAGAAGCCGTTCGTAAAAAGGGATATCGAATTGTTCAAGCCCCAGATAAAGTAACTGAAAATGAAATTCAATTTGGACTTCAAACAAAGCGTCTCGGTCAAACGATTTATTATGAAGAATCGGTCGAATCCACGCAACAAATTGCTCATCGCCTGAGTTACGAAGGGTACCCCGAAGGAACACTTGTTATTTCCGAAGAACAAGTAGCCGGACGAGGACGAATGACCCGTTCATGGTACTCACCGAAATATACTGGCATTTGGATGAGCTTAATTTTACGACCAAACTTACCACCACAAAAAGCTCCGCAATTTACGTTAATTGCCGCTGTGGCGATTTCCCAAGCAATTGAGGAGATCAGTGGTATTGAAGCGGAAATTAAGTGGCCGAATGATATTCTCATTCGAGGTAAAAAAGTCACTGGCATTTTAACAGAGCTTCAAGCAGATGCGGATAAAATTCACTCCATCATTATAGGAATGGGTGTCAATGTCAATCAGTCGTCGACTGACTTTGCCGCTGACATTAAGCCTATCGCCACTTCCATTGCGATTGAAGCAAAGAAAAAAATTCCCCGTGCACAATTAGTCCGGCGAATTTTAGAAAAGCTAGAAATATATTATGATTTATATATGGAAGAAGGATTTCGTCCGATTAAACTCATGTGGGAAAGTCGTGCAGTAAGTATTGGAAAGAATATTATTGCTCGTACGATTAACGGTACAATTGAAGGAAAAGCTTTGGGTATTACTGATGAAGGCATATTACAACTAGAAGATGCTCAAGGGATCATTCATCATATTTATTCTGCAGATATCGAAATTAAAAGTTAATCTTGTACAGAAAGAGGGAATCTTTGTTATAATTTTGGTGGGCAGTATCGTCATGAACTGCACCTTACCTCAGTATGATAAAAAATAGATTCTGCCTTGATCCAAAACGGACTAGGACAGAGGGATGAAACAAACATCTAAGAGTAAGGGTCCTTCTGCCGCCTATAGGGAAGGACCTTTTCTTATGGGACAAGTTTCTTTCCCTCTGAATCGTAAGGAGGGACGATATGAAAACGGTAACAGATTTTTTAACAATGAAACAAAATGGAGAAAAAATTGCCATGATTACCGCCTACGATTATCCATCGGCAAAATTAGCCGAAAAAGCGGAAGTCGACATGATTCTCGTTGGTGATTCGCTGGGAATGGTTGTGTTAGGCTATGAATCAACCATTCCGGTCACATTAGAAGACATGATTCATCATACGAAGGCGGTAAAAAGAGGAGCTCCAAATACGTTTATTGTCACAGACATGCCGTTTATGACGTATCACTATTCAACGAAAGATACGCTAAAAGCTGCTACTCGAATCGTTCAAGAAGGTGGAGCACACGCGGTTAAGGTCGAAGGAAGCGGTCAAGTTATTCACATGATTGAGGCGTTAACACACGGAGGAATCCCTGTTGTTGCTCACCTTGGTTTGACACCCCAATCAGTTGGTGTTCTCGGTGGTTATAAGGTGCAAGGAAAAACAGCAGAAGCTGCCCAAAAGTTGATAGAAGATGCTAAGTTGTGTCAACATGCAGGGGCCATTGCCTTAGTGTTAGAATGTGTTCCAAGACAATTAACAAAAGAAGTGTCAGACATTCTGGATATTCCGACGATTGGTATTGGTGCGGGAGCGGACGCCGATGGACAAGTCCTCGTTTATCACGATCTCATCGGATATGGAGTAGACAGAGTGCCAAAATTCGTCAAAATGTATACCAATGTCAATGAGTCGATTGAAGCGTCCCTCAGGCAATATGTTCATGAAGTGAAGCGAAATCTATTCCCAAAAACCCAACATTCATTTACGATGAAAGAGGAAGAGTTGAACAGCCTGTATGGAGGAACAAAAGGATGAAAGTAATTACATCATCAAAAGAAATTCAACAATTCATGTTAGCAGAAAGAAAAGCGGGAAAAACGATTGGATTTGTCCCGACGATGGGATATCTTCACGAAGGTCATTTAACTTTAGCTGAACAGGCGCGAAAAGACTGTGATATTGTCGTGATGAGTATCTTTGTTAACCCGCTTCAATTTGGTCCAAACGAAGATTATGAACGCTATCCGCGAGATATTGAACGAGATCAACAACTTGCCAAAGAAGTGGGCGTTGATTATTTATTTATTCCTTCTGTTCAAGAGATGTATCCCTATGAGGCATCTGTTCAAATGACCGTAACGAAAAGGGTCAACGTTTTGTGTGGACGCTCTCGGGAAGGACACTTTGATGGTGTAGTGACCGTTTTAACCAAGCTTTTTCATTTAATTTTTCCTCATAAAGCGTATTTCGGTTTAAAAGACGCCCAACAAGTAGCAGTTGTAGATGGGCTCGTAAAGGATTTCTTTTTCCCAATTGAAATCGTTCCTATTCCAACCGTACGGGAAGAAGATGGACTTGCGAAAAGTTCACGAAATGTCAATCTAACCGCTCAAGAGCGAAAAGAGGCGCCTGCCTTATATCAAAGTCTATTAAAGGCAAAGAAACTAATTGAACAAGGAGAAACACGACCGGAAATCATTATTAACGTCGTTCGAAATTACCTTTCTTCCCAGACATCAGGTGAGATTGATTACATTGAGTTATATTCCTATCCATCACTTGAACCGATTGACGTTATTGAAGGGACGGTTATAATTGCTATTGCCGTACGGTTCTCTAAAGCAAGATTAATCGATAACATTATTTTGCACCGGAAATAAAGGAGGAACAACGATGTTTCGTACATTAATGAATGGAAAAATTCATCGTGCTCGCGTAACGGAAGCGAACTTAAACTACGTTGGCAGCATTACAATTGACCAAGACATTTTAGATGCGGTTGGTATGGCTCCAAATGAAAAAGTACAAATTGTTAACAACAATAACGGTGCTCGTTTTGAAACATATATTATTCCAGGTGAACGGGGAAGCGGAGTTATTTGTTTAAATGGAGCTGCAGCCCGCCTTGTTCAAGAAGGGGATATCGTTATTATTATTTCTTATGCCTTAGTTCCAGAAGAAAAAGTAAGTAGCCATCGTCCAAAAGTAGCGATAATGGATGAAAATAACCGAATTAAGGAATTAATCACCTATGAACCTGCTCATACAGTCATGAATTAAGCTCGGAAGACATTCCGAGCTTTTTTGATACGCTCCATTTGAACACTTTAATTACTTTAGAGATATGGATTGTGTAGCAAACCAAAAGTACCTTTACAATAGAACAAATTTATAACGAACAAGAGTAGCCTAAACTAAAGTTTTTTATAACGTGTCGTAAGGAAAAACCAACCAATTCAAAACGTTTTAAGTATGAATCATTGCACAATTTTTCGTTTCGTGTTAACGTTTTGCACATAAGTATACTCAAAACGTTGACATCTCAAGCAATACAATCACCTCCCGATTTCCATTTGGGAGTTGGTCATAAGAAAAAGGTGAGTCATTCATGAATCAGCGATTTGTAATCATCGATATAGAAACGACCGGAAATACACCCAAAAAAGGGGATCGAATTATTCAATTGGCAGCCGTTGTCGTTGAAAATGAACAAGTAGTTGAAGCGTTTCAATCACTTGTTCGACCAGATAAACAAATCCCCGAATTTATTGAAGAGTTAACAGGAATTAACGATGAGCTGGTGAAAAATGCTCCAACGTTTAAAGATATTGCTCCGACTGTTTGGAATTTGTTACACGATAGTGTGTTTGTCGCTCACAATGCTTTATTTGACTTAACGTTTTTAAATCATGAAATGGAAAAGGTCGGTTATCCATCGTTTAACGGAAACGTGATTGATACGGTTGAACTCGCGAAAATAACGTACCCTACACTACCAAGTTATAAATTAATTGACCTAGCAGCACAATTTGGATTTCAACATGATCGTCCACATCAAGCAGACAGTGATGCCCTCGTCACTGCACAATTATTTATCGAGTTTTATCAAAAGCTGAACCGTCTACCACTAGTTACGATTAAACAATTGAAAAAATTCGCTAAATATTTAAAAAGTGATTTATGGTTATTATTTGAAACCATAGATGAAAATCGAATCCTATCGAATGACAACACGTACAAAGTAATCAGAGGTATTGCTCTAAAAAATAATGAAAAAAATTCGTTGTCGGAAAAAAAAGAGGCAATTAGCACAAGCATTGGGGACCAAAAGCATTTAGTTTTAAAAAAGGCTATTCCTAACTATCGCCATCGCAAAGGACAACTCGAAATGATGAATGTTATTGAACGTGCTTTACATCACCAGCAGCATGCGGTTATTGAAGCAGGAACGGGTGTTGGAAAAACTATAGCCTACTTACTTCCAGCAGCCAATTTTGCTTTACAGACAGGAGAAAAAATTGTTATTAGTACTCATACGGTTCAACTGCAAACGCAATTAATGGAAAAAGAAGTTCAGTGGCTAAACGAATTTCTTCCACTTCGTGTCCATGTATTAAAAGGAAAAACGTATTACATCGATTTATTTAAGTTTGAACAAACGTTAACTGAATTAGATACAACGTACGACCATATATTAGCAAAAATGCAAATATTAGTTTGGTTAACGGAGACGGAAACCGGAGATGTGGACGAGTTAAGCTTATCGAGTGGGGGGAAATTATTTTGGAATCGAATTAAGCATTATGGGTGGGAAAAAGCGAAGCAACGAAACGAATGGAAGGAGCATGATTTTTATTTAAGAGCATTAAAGAAAGCCGAGAATGCCCATATCATCGTCACCAATCATGCGTTTTTACTACAAAATTCTTTAAAGGGAACTATGCCTCCATTTAAATATGTGATTATTGATGAGGCCCATCATTTACCGAAGGTAGCATCGCACTTTTTTGGTGAACAAATAAGCTATGCTTTCGTTAAATATCATTTAGGCTTGTTGGGTTCATACGAGCAACAACAGCTTCTTAGACGATTTGAAGATGTAGTTGAAAAATACGGGTTTCAGCCAACAAAACATCCATTTGAAGTCGTTCAACTTGTTCAGAACCTTTCGCAAGAAGTTGATGAATTTTTTACGATTATTGGGAACTGGATGAGACGCTCATGGAAAGTAGGAAAAGGGAAATTACGTATTCAACTTCATGACTGGGAATCTGAGACATGGAAAACGGCGAAACTAATTGCCGAACGAATAATTTTTATGATGAATGAATTGGAAGAGGATTTGAATGAACGATTGGCCCTTTTGGAAGGCGTAAAAACAAACTTATCTGACGGTGATTATCTTGTGTTTAATGAAGGTACCGTTTATTTGGAAGAATGTCAACGGCTAAAAGAACAACTGACCTACTTTTTTACAAGAACGGGAAGCAGTTTTATTCAATGGGCAGAAGGAGACGAGCGGGCGCTACCTAATAGTATTCAGCTTAATTGGCAGCCATTATATGTGGAAGAAAAAATGTATGACCTGTTTTTTGCCGAAAAATTGAGCGTCATTATGACATCAGCCACATTGACGGTTAACCGATCCTTTAATTTCTTTTTAAGTCAATTAGGTGTATCGGAACGTGAAATTGCATATAAAAAAATCATTCCATCTCCGTTTTCCTATAAGGAAAATGCCCGTTTAATCGTCCCAAATGATGTGCCTTCAGTTCGAGATGTGTCGATGGAAGAGTATTGTACAACGATTGCGAGCCAATTAATTGGAATTGCGCAAGCGACGAAAGGACGCATGCTCATATTATTTACTTCTTATGATATGTTAAAGAAAACGTACGAGTTAATGAAAGACTCCCAATTGTTGGACCAATACGTCCTACTTGCGCAAGGTGTATCCGGAGGGTCAGCACAACGTCTAACTAAACTATTCCGTAGCTTCGACAAAGCGATTTTGTTTGGGACAAGTACGTTTTGGGAAGGAATCGATATTCCGGGAGAAGATTTATCATGTTTATGTATTGTTCGACTACCGTTTTCTCCACCTGATGAGCCGTTTCATGAAGCGATGTGTGAACGCGTTCAACAAGAAGGAAAAAATTCGTTTTATTATTATTCCCTACCAGAGGCAGTTATTCGTTTTAAACAAGGTTTTGGCCGATTATTGCGACATGAGACTGATCGTGGGGTAGTCATTGTGTTTGACCAACGAATCGTACAGACGAAATATGGTGAGACGTTTTTAGCATCAATTCCACAAGTTCCAGTATACGAACAATCAATTGCAGAAACCATTTCATTTATTCATCAATGGTTATGATAAATTTCTACAAATCGACGCACCCTAACAAATGGATGGAGGAATGATGATGGGTGCTCGATTTTTTTTACACATAATTTTAATTTGCATATGTTTTGATTCTACTATCGCTTATGCGGAAATGATCGATTTAAATTTAAAAGACGATGAAATGGCTATCACGTTTTTGTCATTAAACAACGGGGAAATAGCCTTAATTCATTTGCCTGACCATCAGTATATTTTATTGACAAATGGTCAATCGACTAATGTGAAGCAATTAAAGGAGCAATTATCATACTTTAAAGTAAATCATATCCAACGAATGCTTCTTACCTCCCACGATGCCATTGATGTTGAACTGTTAACCGAGCTCATTCACAAATATCATGTTCAAGAAGTGATTAGTGGAAAAAAAATCCTTTTTCAAAAAGGAAGCGTTTTTAATACCGTTTGGCAGGAAGGTAAGACCTATTCTCTTTCGGAGCAATTACATGCTAAAATACTGTGGAAAGAAATGAATCCGCTTCTATTAAATTTCCAGTTTTCTTTTTATGAACATCAATTGGTTTGGTTTTCTTCATGTTCCAAGGATGGGGAGCGCCACATTTTACAATTGCCATTAAAAAATGTGAATATTATTAAAGTCGCTAACTATGCCGAAGAACAATCCATAACAGAACAAATTGTTCATCATATGGACCCGCAAGTGGCCATTATTTTTTACTCGAAAAATCAACGTCCACATGAAGACATAATGAAACTATTGAATGAATCGTGGATTGACGTGTATTATACGAAAAATCATGGCTTAGTCACGATAAAATTTTCTCCTACGAATTATGAAGTCATCACATTGCCGCCAGAGCTAAAATGAACTAAACTGAATGTTACATGCAAAAAAGCTGCGATTTAATCGCAGCCTTTCAGCGTGTGAGTGGACTAGAAAGATTATTTATTGACTTTACAACGTTTTTGACTTACATTGCTGATATAATATTCAATAGGTGTCATTACTTTTATTGTTACCACCAAAATGCAATGTATTTGTAACAATTTTTGTTTGAAATGGGGGAGATGAAGTGGATAGCAAAATCGAGATTTTATCATCTGTAAAAGTTGACTATCATGAAGATCTGTACAAAATTGTTGATTTATTAAATCGGACCTTGAAACGTAACGATTTAATGTTTGGTTTAAGCTTAGATCCAGAAAATAAAGATAAAGCTATTTTTACCATTTATCGTACATAAGAATGTGAAGTGATAATATGAAAAAAAAGGTTACCATTATTTTTTTCGGCTTATTACTTCTTGTTGGAGCGGGTTACTTATATGTTCAAGCAAGCGCTCCTTTTAAAAACGCTGAACAAGAAGCTTTTCGTTTAGCTAAACAATTGGCGGACATTACCAATCCAGAGACCTTTTATTGGTATCATGGAACATCTAGTTATTATGTCGTCATTGGGTTAAGGGAAAACGGAAAAAAATATGTTGTTTGGATAAATAAGGAAACGAAACAAACGACAGTCCTTCGATGGGACCAAGGAATATCAGAACAAGAAGCCATTCAGAAATTAAAAGCAGATAAATCGCCAAAAAAAATTCTACATGCCCATTTAGGGATGGAGAGGACAATTCCCTTATGGGAGATTGCTTATATTAACGAACATGATCAATTAAATTATTATTACATTCGTTTTGATACTGGGGAATGGTGGAGAACTATTGAAAAACTTTAAAAAATTGGGGGTTTGTAAAATGAAAATTACTTTAGCTGACCGTGTGAGTGCTTTAACACCTTCATCTACATTAGCAATTACGGCAAAAGCAAAAGAAATGAAAGCAAAAGGAATTGACGTGATTGGGCTTGGTGCAGGGGAGCCTGATTTTAATACACCAGAACATATTTTAAAAGCAGCGACCGAGTCCATGCATGCAGGACAAACGAAATATACACCGTCTGGAGGATTACCAGCCTTAAAAGAAGCGATTATTCGAAAATTTAAACAAGATCAAGGGTTAGATTATACCTCTTCTGAAATTATCGTCACTAGTGGCGCCAAGCATGCATTATATACTCTTTTCCAAGTATTACTAAACGAAGGGGACGAAGTAATTATTCCAATTCCTTATTGGGTCAGCTATCCTGAACAAGTGAAATTAGCTGGAGGAGTTCCTGTATTCATTGAAGGTAAAGAAGAGCAACATTTCAAGATTACTCCCGAACAATTAAAAGAAGCCATTACCGAACGAACAAAAGCGGTTATAATTAATTCACCTAGCAATCCGACAGGGATGTTATATAGCGAAGAAGAGTTGAGAGCCATTGGTGAAGTTTGTATCGAAAAAGGAGTTCTTATCGTTTCTGATGAAATTTATGAAAAGCTCATTTATGGTGGAGCCAAACACGTTTCGATTGCCCAATTGTCCTCTGAATTAAAAGATCAAACCATCATTATTAACGGTGTTTCTAAATCACATTCCATGACAGGTTGGCGCATTGGTTATGCAGCAGGTAACCAACAAATCATAAAAGCGATGACGGACTTAGCGAGTCATTCAACATCCAACCCAACGACAACCGCACAGTTTGCTAGCATTGCTGCGTATGAAGGCACGCAAGTACCAGTGGAAGAAATGCGCCAAGCGTTTGAAGAACGGTTAAATATCATTTACGACCAATTAGTGGCAATTCCTGGCTTTTCTTGTGTCAAGCCGCAAGGAGCGTTTTATCTGTTTCCAAATGTGAAAAAAGCGGCAGAATGTACAGGATACGCTAACGTAGATGACTTTGCCAAAGCGTTACTTGAAGAGGCCAAAGTAGCGGTGATTCCTGGTTCTGGTTTTGGGGCACCGGATAACATTCGTTTATCGTATGCGACATCTTTACAATTACTAGAAAAAGCAATTCAACGTATTCATTCATTCGTTGAACAAAAAATGGCTAAGTAATCTTAGCCATTTTTATTTGAAGGATATACGTATTGCTTGATTTTATTCATATCGGTATAATATTAACGATACATACGATAGCTGGTTGAATCTTTTTGGAGGGAATGAATGTGAAAACAACAATTGCAGAAGTGCATAAATATGTCGGACAAGAAGTCACGATTGGAGCTTGGCTGGCAAATAAACGTTCAAGCGGTAAAATTGCCTTTTTACAATTGCGTGATGGCTCTGGCTTTATTCAAGGGGTCGTTGTTAAAAGCGAAGTCGATGAAGAGGTTTTTGCGAAAGCTAAATCCATCACCCAAGAAACATCTCTTTATGTAATGGGTGTAGTACAAGAAGATAGTCGTTCACCATTTGGTTATGAGCTACACGTTCGTGACATTGACATCATTCATGAATCGGTAGATTTCCCAATTACACCGAAGGAACATGGGACCGAGTTTTTAATGGACCATCGCCATTTATGGCTACGTTCCCGTCGTCAACATGCCATAATGAAAATTCGAAATGAAATTATTCGAGCTACGTACGAATTCTTTAACGAGCGAGGTTTCGTAAAAGTCGACCCACCTATCTTAACAGGAAGTGCTCCTGAAGGAACAACAGAGCTATTCCATACAAAATATTTTGATGAAGATGCTTATCTGTCTCAATCAGGTCAGTTATATATGGAAGCTGCGGCGATGGCGTTAGGAAAAGTGTTCTCGTTTGGTCCAACCTTCCGTGCAGAAAAATCCAAAACCCGTCGTCATTTAATTGAGTTTTGGATGATTGAACCGGAAATGGCGTTTTATGAATTTGAAGACAATTTAAAAGTTCAAGAAGAATATGTATCCCATATCGTTCAATCGGTGCTCAAAAATTGTCAATTAGAACTTCAGCGCTTAGGTCGTGATACATCCAAGTTGGAGCAAGTGAAAGCTCCGTTCCCACGTATTACGTACGATGAGGCGATTCAGCTTCTTCATGAAAAAGGATTCGATGATATTAAGTGGGGAGACGATTTCGGTGCACCTCACGAAACGGCCATTGCTGAAAGTTTCGATAAACCGGTCTTTATTACCCATTACCCAACAGAGTTAAAACCGTTCTACATGCAGCCAGATCCAAATCGTCCTGAAGTTGTGTTATGCGCCGATTTAATTGCTCCTGAAGGATACGGAGAAATTATCGGTGGTTCCGAACGTATTCACGATTATGATTTACTCAAACAACGTCTCGAGGAACATAACTTACCACTAGATGCTTATCAATGGTATTTAGAACTACGTCAATACGGTTCTGTACCGCATTCTGGATTCGGTCTTGGATTAGAGCGAACGGTGGCTTGGATTAGTGGTGTTGAACACGTTCGTGAGACGATTCCGTTTCCACGTCTTCTTAACCGTCTGTATCCGTAAGAAAAGTAACCACGTACAACATGTGCGTGGTTATTCTTTTTGTTTAAGCACCCACACGAATTACATCTTCATGGTATACTGGATGAGAGGTGTCTAAACATGGAGAAAGAGTTACTGATTTCGATGATGAACGATGGGATGGTACAATTCCCTCATTTGTTGTTGTCGCACTATACAACCCTTGGGATGAACGAAAAAGAATTAGTGTTAATTATGCACGTTCACGCTTCTATTCAAAAAGGGAATCCATTCCCAACACCTGAACAGTTGGCATCCCAAATGACTATAAGTGAAGAAGAGTGCACGGTTCTTCTTCGTTATCTTGTTCAAAAAGGGTTTCTTTCAATTGAGGATTATTATACATCTGACCAAATTCGATACGAAGCTTATTCCTTGAAGCCACTTTGGTACCAATTGATTGAATGTCATTTGCGCCAAAACACGAAACAAAATAAAATAGAACTTACCCAGAAAGAAACCGATTTATATACCGTTTTCGAGCAAGAGTTTGGTCGTCCGTTGTCACCGATTGAATGTGAGACATTAGCCATTTGGATGGATCAAGATCACCATGACCCAAGCATTATTAAAGCGGCTTTACGGGAAGCCGTGATGTCAGGAAAGCTCAATTTTCGTTATATTGATCGGATATTATTTGAATGGAAGAAAAATGGAATTCATACGATCGAGCAAGCCAGAATTTATGGACAAAAGTTTCGCGAGCGAAAAAAAGGAGTGCCACTAGATGAAAAACGAACGAAAAAACTTCCTTTGTACAATTGGCTAGAACAATAATCAGTAGAAAGGAAATCAATGGATGTTAAACAAACAACATATTCGTCATTGTTTAGATGTCATGGGAGAAATGTTTCCAGATGCCCATTGCGAACTTAACCATTCCAATCCATTTGAATTATTAATTGCCGTTGTTTTGTCTGCTCAATGTACAGATGCATTAGTAAATAAAGTAACGAAAAAATTGTTTCAAAAATATAAAACACCGGAAGACTACATCAAAGTACCGGTAGAAGAACTACAAAATGACATTCGGTCAATCGGTCTATATCGTAATAAAGCAAAAAATATTCAAAAGCTATGTCAAACATTAATTGACTCCTTTAGAGGAGAAGTACCAAAAGATCGTGATACATTAATGACTTTACCTGGAGTGGGACGAAAAACAGCAAATGTTGTTGTTTCTGTCGCCTTTGGTATTCCAGCGATTGCCGTTGATACGCATGTGGAACGTGTAAGTAAACGTCTAGGTATTTGTCGTTGGAAAGATTCTGTTTTAGAAGTGGAAAAAACGTTAATGAAAAAAGTCCCGAAAGAAGAGTGGGCTATTACTCATCACCGAATGATTTTCTTTGGTCGTTATCATTGTAAAGCCCAAAACCCACAATGTCCCGTTTGTCCGTTAAACGATTTATGTCGTGAAGGAAAGAAAAGGCTAAAAAAAGTGAAGGAGGCATAATCGTGTTAAAAGTTATGCTTCCATCTACGTTGGCTCACCCGTTATTTTTTCCAAAAAATTTAATCTTTGTCCCTATCGAAGAAAGTAAACAATCTTTTCGTCCGCTTGATCCATTATTCTACTATGAATTGATGGAGAAGACAGGTAACTTTGACACGTATCCGTGGAATGAACGGGAGAAGTTTGTTCCTAAGCTCGTTCACCTTTGGAATGAACGGCTTCAGGTGCTAAGTCAAATGTATCATGAGCGGCAAAAAGGGACTGAACGATTGATGATAGAATCGATTGCCTTATTTTTTATGATGATATTTTGGTCGAATGGCCGTCCAGTTTGTTTGAACCAATGGGAACTTGCGCTGAAAGACTGTTCTTTGACGCCAGTCAACGTGGTGGAACGGCTAACCTTCATTGTTAATCGACCTTTTTTATATCATTCGTTTATTCAATTACAAGAGTTATTTCAAGAACAACAAAAACAATTGGCGAAGGCATTAGCTTTAAATAAAAAGAAAAGCTTGTCAGTAGAAAACTGACAAGCTTTTTTAGTTACTTGGTGAACCGTTTTGTCGATCCGGATTAGGGATTAGTGAGTCAATAATATCGTTCGTTCCATCCGATGGAGGATTTTCTCCGTCTGGCGGAGAGGATGGTGAGTCGTCCTGTTGATTTTTATCTTTCGATGGCTTCTCATCATCATCTTCGTCTTCGTCTTCGTCATCATCAAAAAGTTCTTTCGTTTTATCTGGAATTTGAATCGTGACGGATCTTTCTTCACTTCGTTGTTCGCCACGAATAGCCGTGATATAGAATGTATATACGCCACCATTAATTGGGTTCGTAATGTTTAATCCCATTTCTTTCGTCGTCGTTAACACTTGTTTTGGTCCTTCATCAAAGGATACACTAACTTCAAATTCAACAGGAATCTCTTCCTCTTCATTTATTTCATAATCCCACGTTAAGATAATTTCGTGTTCTTCTTCATGGTATTTAGCTTGAATATTGAACGGCGCTTCTAGTTTGTCATATTTTTTGGATACTTCTGTTGGTTCCGTTCCACGAACGAATAATTCGTACACAATTTCTTCTTTCGGTGTATATTCGCTCGCAAGCTTTGGCGGGTTGGAGCCGACTTCAACAGGGACTTCAACGACAGATGATGGCTTTTTAAAGTCAGGATTATCTTTTCCTTTCGAAACTTCCGTCATTAATGTTTTGAAAATGTATTGGGCTAATTTTTGATCTTTTGGTAGGATCGGGTCACTTCTTTTTTCATACCCGGTCCATACAGCAGCTGTATAATTCGTTGAATACCCAACAAACCAAATATCCGGTGCCGCTTTACTGTTTGTAATGTTGTATTTTTGTCTTTCTTCAGCAGAATAGTTTGTTGTACCTGTTTTCCCGGCTATCGGAACACCAGAAACACGCGCCTTTTGACCAGTTCCTACCGTTAACACGTCTTTTAACATATCGGTAATCATGTATGCCGTATAATCTTTCATGGCGACTGTCGTTTCCGGCGTTGTATTAATTTCTGTTTCTCCGTCGCGTAAAACGATTTTTTTCACAGCATATGGTTTTGTATAAAAACCGTTATTCCCAAACGCAGCGTATGCACCTGCCATTTCGAGCGGTGAAACTCCTTCTCCCATTCCACCAATGGAATAAGATTCATAAAAGTTTTCGAAATGTAAGCCGAGTTTTTCACCAAATTCCCGTGATTTTTCAAGACCGACCGCTTGCATCGCTTTTAATGCTGGTATATTACGAGAAAGGTATAGGGCTTTTCGAATGGTCATTTGTCCTTGATATGACCCATCATAGTTGCGAATTGGCGTTCCGTCTTTATACGTATACGGTTCATCGACGATTTGGTGGTACGTGCTCCATTGTAAATATTCAATGGCCGGACCATAGTCTAAAATCGGCTTGATTGTTGAACCAGGCTGGCGTTTCGCATCGACAGCATAATTAAATCCCCGTTTGACGTCTTTTTCTCGAGAGCCTCCTACAGCGCGAATTTCACCCGTTTTTGTATCAATCAATGCGATACCTGCTTGCATTTTGTCGTCAGGGAATGGAATCATCCCGTCGTTCGTCAACATTTTTTCCACGAATTCTTGTGCTTCTGGTTCTAACGTTGTATAAATTTTTAGGCCATCGGAAAATACGTTATAATTACCTAACGCTTCGACCTCTTCAATTACTAAGTCGATAAATGCCTCGTATTTATTACTTGCTACATGGGACTCTTCACTCAGGAGTCCTTCTGTTACCGGAATTTGCTTCGCCGCTTCCATTTCTTCTTTCGTAATACGACCGTGCTTATACATTAAATACAACACAGTATTTCGCCGTTTTTCTGCCGCTTCTGGATTGTTGTATGGATTATAGCGGTTCGGCGCTTGAGGCATTCCTGCCAATAAAGCTGCTTCATGCAGCTTGAGATCATTTAATTCTTTTCCGTAATAATAATTTGCAGCGGTTGCAATTCCGTGAATGCCTTCTGACATGTATATTTTGTTAACATACATTTCAAAAATTTCTTCTTTTGAATAGTTTTGCTCTAACTGGTAAGCTAACCATGCCTCTTGTATTTTACGTTTAATCGTTTTTTCATCAGATAAAAACGAATTTTTAACTACTTGTTGTGTTAACGTACTTGCTCCTTCGGAACCAAACCCTTCGGTAATATTAGCAATCACCGCTCCTCCTAAACGTATAAGGTCGATTCCATGATGCTTGTAAAAACGGTTATCTTCGGTTGCTAAAATCGCATCCTCCACTAACTTTGGAATATCGTCATATTCCACATATTTTCGTTTTTCTGTCCCAATTCGAGTAATAAAATTCCCATCTTTGTCGTAAATCTCAGATGCAATTGGATCTTTTAGTAAAGTTTCATCTAAAGGGGGGGCTTGACTAATATAATAAGCAGCGGTGATTCCTCCACCAATTGCTCCAATTACCCCTAAAAGGAATAGCATAAAAATGAGACGAAACACTAGTTTTTTTCCTCTCTTTTGTTTTTTACGTTTTATTCCTTGTTGTTTTTTACGCTCTTCTCTCGATTTATATTGTTGTGACATGTTGTTCACTTCCTTTCAAGTGTCCCATTAAAAAAGGTTATGAAAAATAAAGCTCGTCCACAATTCGTAAGTAATCAATCCGTGGAGCTAGCTGCAATGGAATAAGATGTCCTTTCTGATTTAGTTCCTTTTTGGAAATCGATTTTCGGCCTCCATCTACCATTCTTGCCCAAAACGATAAAAGATGACATCCCTCCAATAAATATAATTCATCGGATGATTTAAATCGAATGATGACAAAACTAATTCCCCCATGCTTGAGCACTTGTTCAATATGCGAAATTTGATGCTCGTGAAAATTTCGCAACGGAAATGAGGTTTCACTCTGGGTTTCTTTTGCCTCAAAATCAATATATTTTCCTTTATATACACCGTTATAGTCCGTTGTTGATGGCTGTTTAAAGTACGCTTCGGTAATAACAGCTGCACTACGCTTTGGATAATGAACTTGTACAATTTGTACGGGCGTCGGCTTTTTATGAATGATCGCAATTCCTTGTTCACGATAATATTCATTCGTTACGTTTAAATCTTCTTCGAGGGTCATTCCTCGATTACTGTAAGAATGTTTCTTCATCGCTTCATTTTTAAAATGAGATGATGAGGATGGCCGACCGTATTTCCGCCCATTCGGATAATGAAATTCCATAGCATCACACCTCACAAGCTAAATTCTATCATATCAAAATTCAATGGGAGGTGTAGAATAAAAACTTGCCATTCTTGACAAGATAAAGGTAATTCAGCTGATTGGAGCGAGATTTATGGACAAAAATCCTCTTTTTCTCGGATTATTACAAGAAATCTCCCCTTTTAGTCATCCTTCAATCTTCATCCAACTAATCAAGAACGAAACAACTCGATTAAATCAAGATAACATTTCCCGCACCGTCAGTTATCAAAACTTTTATTTTTTACACCCAGATATCGAGTGGTCGTTTTTAGCGTCAATGGTGTCACGAAATGCAGGATGGAATATGTGTGATTTACAGTCGGAACCTTTTCAGAAAGCTTTACAAAAACACGTTCGAAGAGAAATTTTTTTGACGTATGAAAAAGCGAATTGGCTCATTTTTCAAGATGCATATCCTCAATTGTTAATCTATCATTTGTCTTCGATTCTTGGACAACCACTATTTCATTTACTCCCGGCGCTTCGCGTTTCCGCATTTATGAAAAAAGAATGGGAACGGTATTGGAAAACAAAAGATCGAAAACGACTTGTGTATGCATTAATTATCAATGAACAACACGTCATTGAACAACCAGTAATTAAGCACCCGTATTATCAACGTGGCGTATTTCATCGCTTATTTTTTCTTTTACAAGATCGTCTTCATTTTAGTTCCGTTTTATTTCCGACATTAACGGGTAGGTTGTATGGTGCTAATGTGTCCCATTTTTCTAATGTGAATCAACGGATTAAATTAGGTAAGTGTCTTTACCACATTTTATTTCACCCATTACTAATTGAAAAGTTTATGCATTTTGCTATCGAAACGAAACATACAGGATCACGACATGATTATGAACAATTTGGGCGTTTTTCGTCTGCTTTTTTCACTCCAAAACTTCGTGAGGTATATCCACCAGAAAAACACCATATTCACGAAATAAAGGATTGGTCCAACGAAAAAAACATTCGACAGGCATGGTTTAACAATCCAGAAGTAAGTGAAACGTATGATATTACAAAATGGTTTGACGGTAAGCGAAAGCAACTATTATGGGGGTTGCATTTGTTGAAAATATCTTCTGACATAAAAAAAATTGGCCCTTCAAATGGGCCAAATGGGTATTAAGTCGCCGGTCGGTTTGGACCTTCAAGTTTTGGGTTTCCTTCCCCAGCTTTTGTTGGTTTGGCGGTTTTTCGTTTATTCTCATTTTTTCGAGACATCTTATCACCTCCTATTGATAATGTTGTCATCAAGGTGGGTTTTCATCCTTGTCGAAAAAAAAGGATAAAAAAAGAAAATTTTTTCTATGTTTGACGAATTCGTTCTAGTTTTGTCAACACGGAAGGGAATTTTATTCATACATGGAATAGTTAAGATAAACAACAGGAACAATGTTGTTGGAAGGATGGAAAAAAGGAGGCTTTCCCCATGCTGTTTAGGAAAGAGATCTTACAGTGTTTAGAAGATATGGAACAAAAATTAACGAAATTAGAAGAACAGGTGATTGAAAAAGTTTTTCTCGAAAAACAGCATTCTTTATGGGTTTTACAGCAAAAAGAAGAGAGTATTAAAGAACATGTAGAGGAACTCGAACATTGTGTCGATATGTTGGGGGCCATTCCGTGGAAGCAATCGCTTGAATTTTCATTAAAGACTAGTTAGAATGGTAAGAAATTCAGAGTAGCTAATTAGCTGCTTTTTTTTGTTTGGGAAGGAGGAGAAACAGTCATGGAAAGTAACCAACTACATTATCTGACCGAACAGCTTATTAATGCCTGTGCAAAAATGGAAGCCATTTTTACAGAAGTAAAAAGAACGGATGAACAAAGAGACTTTTTCCATGAAGTAAAACCGTTTGCCGATAATGTTCATCATCTTTTGGCACAATGGAATGACTTAGCCTTGCCATGGGTACAACAGTACCGACCGAATCATATATTTCCGCAACAACTGATCACGACGAAAGAACATATGGAAAAGTTAGCGGTGGAAGTTTTTTATCCAACAAGTAGCTGGAAGCGTTTGAAAAGTACGTTGCAATCATGTCTATACATATTACACCGTGTGAAAGAGGCTTTAGAAAGGCAAAGTAAATAGTTCGTAATTTTTTCTTCCCTTTTTCAACACTTCACCTTTTATGTTCACCATCATATGATAATAGCACAGAAGAATGGTAACGAAGAAAGAGGGTGAAGTACCATGGCAATCAAAAATAGAAGAACCTTTTTCCGAAAGCGTCAACGGAATTGGCCCTATCCGTCGATACTTAGTTTTACATCCCCATACAGAAGGACGAATAGTCATTATTATACTGTCCCACCAGTACCATATAGTCCCCCAATTCTATTTCCGTCTGGACAACAATGGGGATACAATCGACCACCGATGATGCCAAACATACCTAATTATGGCATGACCGCTCTTGGTACGCAACCACACGTTCCATCCAAACCGTTACATGAACAAATTTTTCAAAATCCATTGCAACCTGATGACGAATGGACGTACAGTTATGAACCAATGGATGGACCGCAATATGCTAATCCATACCCGATTGGCGGATTCGTTAAACCACCTCCTAGTGGCTTTCAATCCGTATTAAAATCATTTAAATCACAAGATGGAACATTTGATTTAAACAAAGTGATGAATACAACCGGACAAATGATGAACGCCGTCTCTCAATTTTCTTCTCTTGTAAAAGGATTTGGTAGTATCTTTAAAACATAGGCTGTACCCTAAAATAACTGTGGATAACTTTTGCTGTTATTTTATTCATCGATGTCCAATGGCAATTGGCATAAATGTCTGTTAAACGATACTG
>NZ_JBCNBW010000010.1:0-26943 GCF_050478865.1 Aeribacillus pallidus
GGTCTTGCGGCTTCTTGTTCCGCTGAAGTCGCCGCCGTATGAATAACTTGCTAAAAATCAACAATGACATATAACATAGCCAAAACATAAAAGCGGGCTGATAAGAACGAGAGTAAGTTCTTATCAGCCCTAATTTTTTTTTACGGGAAAGTATAGAAATATTCCTTTACATCACTCATCAGCAATTCGAATAGAAGTACCTTTTTCTTTTGGAATACATATCTTTAATTGACCGTTTTGATAGGATGCCCGAATCGTTTTTGGATCGATATAAGAAGTAAGCGGAATGGTACGTGTAGATTTTCTCATTGTGCGCCGTCGTTGAATGACTTCCTTTTTGTCGTTTTCTTGCTGAACAAGTTCCATATTTTGAACGGTAATTGTTAAATAATTTTGAAAGACATCGATTTGAATCTGTTCTTTGTTCACGCCAGGTAACGAAGCTACTACAATATGTTCGTTTTCTGTTTCATCTAATTCGATTGGAAATCCGCCAAATGGAAAAGGGGATTGAAAAAATTCGTCCATGCTTTGCAACAAGCCTTTAATGGGTCGTTCGTGAAAAAAATCGTTCATTGACTTCATCAAATCACCAAGCGGATGACCAGCAAAGGGATGTTTGGAATCTTCAGGTAATTTTCCCATTTACACCGCTCCTTTTTCAAAATGTCAGTCCGATATTTTAACCTTAACGGGCTGTAAAATCCCCACCTAAAGATTGTGAGTTAAACAAAGAAGCTAAGGTGGGAAATCAACAGCCCGTAACGGTCCGATTCATTCAACTAACCATCCGTGTGACCACGGATGGAAGTTTCACTATATCCTATGAAGCGCTAGTGCAAATGGTACCTAGAAAATTGGTTCAATCAAAATGTTTTCCTTTCTTTACGAACGTTTATTCGCTAAAATAAAAAAACGAGGTGAACAAGATGTGGAAAAGAAAACAGCTGAACGATGTTATTCAAAAGTTGAAGACAAGTCCGGAATTTAAGAATCAAATCGTTTATTGGCATACAATAGAGGAAAAAACGGCAAAAACGGTTCCTTTTCCAGAATCGCTCCATCCTTCACTAAAAGAAGCGCTGCTAGACAGAGGTATTCAAGCGCTGTATACGCATCAGCGAACAGCCTATGAAACTGCCTTACAAGGAAAAAGTTTTGTCGCGGTGACTCCAACTGCTTCCGGAAAAACACTTTGTTATAATCTTCCAGTTATTCAATCGTTAGCTAAAAATCCAAATGGTCGAGCCCTATATATGTTTCCAACCAAAGCGTTAGCACAAGACCAAAAAAGTGAACTAAATGAATTGATCGAAGCGGCTCAATTATCTCTCAACTGTTATACGTATGATGGTGATACGGCCGCTAATATTAGGCAAAGGGTACGGAAGTCAGGACACATTGTCATCACCAATCCAGACATGCTTCATTCAGCTATTTTACCCCACCATACGAAGTGGGTTTCCTTATTTGAAAACCTCCAATATGTTGTTATCGATGAATTACATATTTATCGTGGGGTATTCGGTTCTCATGTTGCTAATGTCATCCGTCGGTTGAAACGAATTTGTCAATTCTATGGAAGTAATCCAATATTTATTTGTACGTCGGCCACGATTGCCAATCCAAAACAACTAGCGGAAGAACTGACCGAAACGGAAATGGTTTTAATTGATAATAACGGTGCTCCCCAAGGAAGAAAGCATTTTGTGTTTTATAACCCGCCGATCATCAATAAACCGTTAAATATCCGAAAAAGTGCGGTATTAGAAGTTCGAAAATTAGCCACTGAATTTTTGAAAGAAAAAATTCAAACAATCGTTTTTGCTAGGAGTCGTGTACGGGTTGAAATTATTTTGACATATTTACAAGAGCTCATTAAAAAAGAGATTGGGGAAAAAGCGATTCAAGGGTATCGTGGCGGCTATTTACCAACTCAAAGGCGAAAAATAGAACATGGATTAAGAAATGGGGATATAATTGGCGTGGTTAGTACAAATGCTCTTGAATTAGGGGTTGATATTGGTCAATTGCAAGTTTGTATTATGACTGGATACCCCGGGACGATTGCAAGTGCTTGGCAGCAAGCTGGACGAGCGGGACGGAGACAAGGAGAGTCATTAGTTATCATGGTTGCCACTTCATCTCCTCTTGACCAATATATTGTTCAGCACCCGGAATATTTCTTTCAACAAACTCCTGAAACGGCGCGCATTAATCCAAACAATTTAATCATATTGATTGACCATATCAAGTGTGCAGCGTATGAGCTTCCTTTTAAAGAAGGAGAAACGTTCGGAAGCGTTGAAGTCACGGAGATGCTAGAGTTTTTAACAGAAGAAAAAGTACTGCATTTTCACGAAGGAAAATGGCATTGGATGAACGCTGCTTTTCCGGCTCACAATATAAGTCTTCGTTCGGCGTCCCAAGAAAACGTTGTTATTATCGATCAAACCATGCCCGGAAATACAAAAGTAATTGGGGAAATGGACCGATTTAGTGCCATGACATTGCTCCATGAAGAAGCGATCTATTTACATCAAGGGGTGCAATATCAAGTAGAAAAATTAGATTGGGAAGAAAAGAAAGCGTTTGTCCGTCAAGTGGATGTGGACTATTTTACCGATGCGAATTTAGCCGTCCAATTAAATGTGTTAGAAGTAGATAAGGAAGAACCGATGCGCTTTGCCGATATAGGTTATGGGGATGTGGCGGTAAGAGCAATGGCGACGATTTTTAAAAAAATTAAGTTTGATACACATGAAAATATTGGTTCAGGCCCTATTCATTTACCAGAAGAAGAACTGCACACGAATGGTACGTGGCTTTCATTTCGTACGTCGCTAGCAGAATGGAACAATGATCGTTTGGAATACGGATTAATTGGTGTGTCCCATGCGTTAAAGTCCATTATTCCGCTTTTTGTGATGTGTGACCCACAAGATATTTATGTTGTTCCTCAAGTAAAAGCAGTGCACAATGAACGACCGACAATCTTTGTTTACGACCGATATCCAGGTGGTATTGGTTTGAGCGAGAATGTGTATGGTCAAATGGAGTCTATTTTAAAAGAAACGATCCGATTTATTCAAACTTGTCCTTGCAAACAAGGATGCCCGTCATGTATCGGAATGGACGTCACTTCCAATACCGCCAAAAGCGATGCGATAGGCCTCCTTTCTTTATTGCTGCATGGTAAGGTACAACCAGAAGTTGATTCATGGATGTAAAAGGAGAATGAATGATGTTAAAGGCGAAATTGAATCGAATGAAACAATATTTGATTCGAGAGGACACGACTAAAACGGAACAAGAACCATCTCCGATGATCGACATCCCTTTTTTAAAAGAGTGGCAAAAGGCAAAAGTACATCCGTATTTTACAAACGGGTCGTATTGTTTGATTCGTGAAGTACGATATCCGATATCAATGACACATGGGAAGTATCAATTTTCCGATTTTCTTGAAGCAATGCGTTTATGGCAAACGTATGAAGGAATCCATCCGTTATCAGCTAAAGGATTACAGCCATTTGACTTATTCTTTTTTGATACGGAAACAACCGGTTTAGGTGGTGGTGTCGGTAATACGATATTTTTATTAGGATATGCTTTTTTTGAACAGGACGAGGTAGTCGTAAAGCAACATATCTTACCGGCACCTGGTCATGAAATTCCATTGTACGAAAGTTTCTTAAACCAAATTGACTACAATTCGTTAGTGACGTATAACGGAAAAGCCTTTGATTGGCCGCAAGTGAAAACAAGACATACATTAATAAGAGAGCATGTACCAAAGCTGCCACCATTTGGGCATTTTGATTTATACCATGCGGCCCGGCGCTTATGGAAACATCGGTTATCGTCTGTCAAACTGAAAGAAGTGGAAAAAGAAATATTAGGCTTTGAACGAATCGATGACGTTCCTGGACATTTAGCACCGATGATCTACTTTGATTTTGTAGAGAGAAAACATCCAGAAGGAATGATTAAAGTTCTTCAGCACAATGAACTTGATGTGTTATCACTCATTACGTTATATACCCATTTATCGTTTCAAATCCTTCAAAAAGATCCAAGGCAATCGAACGCGGAACAATATGAAGTGGCTCGCTGGTTTGACTATATCGGGGAGAAAGACCATGCCAAACATTTGTATCAACAAGCTGCTACATCAGAGGAAACAGTGATTTCCATACAAGCGAAACATCAATTAGCAACTCTTTATAAAAAAAGAAACCAATTTTCCGAAGCTCTAACGTTATGGAAACAAGTAGTTCAGTACGGATCACGTTCATTACAGCTGGACGCCTGTATCGAAATCGCCAAGATTTATGAACATCGGAAGCGAGCGTTCAAATTAGCTTTGGAGTACGTGCAAAAAGCGGAAAACTTACTACCGGTGAAAGAAGCGTGGACAAAAAAGGAAGAAAAGTTGTTTAGCGATATTGTAAAAAGGAAACAACGTTTGGTCCAGAAAATGAAAAATAAACAAAAAAATAATTATCTTTGATACCATTCAGAAAATTAGTAAGGAATTAATATTTGTTAGTTGTCGTTCCCTCACGGAAGTTGTACAATACGGTATTGGAGTGAAAAAAAGAAGAATGAGGGAGTATTCATGTCGGTATCACGTACGTTGCTCATTTTATTTTTTGTTTTTGTCTGTTTAACAGCCATCATTTTATCGAACTTGAAAGAAAGTTTGTATACCTTCTTATAAAATAGGTAGTTTCATTAGTACATGTTCTCCTTTCTATTCATAGGTTATAGTGTAAACCAGATTTTGATGAAAGGAGACTTGAAAGGATGTATTGTAAACCTAGCCATGTGTTACCAGCTATTGTTCATCCAACGAAATGTTGTGTTAACCACAACTGTTGTAATTACGTTGTACCTCACATTCATCCGACTCATACGACAACTGTCAACCATCATATGTACCAACATCAGCATTATTATCCGCAGACACAATCGGTTGTTAATGAAGCATCGCATCAACATTTTAATTGTGGGCCGCAATGGCCACCATTTCGCTAAGTCTAAGAAAAACAAGGGATTTTCCCTTGTTTTTCTTTATAAATGTATGTAAAGAAAGCATCACATGTTACAATGGAATCTTGAGAAACTTGTATTTTTATTTTTGAAGGTGAGTTTACGTGTCTAAAGTCGTTGTTGTAACGGGTTATAAATCATTTGAATTAGGCATATACAATCAGTCCCATCAAGCAATTCCGTACATAAAAAAAGCAATTCAAAGAGAATTACAGGCATTTCTCGATGATGGATTAGAGTGGGTTATGATTAGTGGCACAATAGGAGTGGAATTATGGGCGGCTGAGGTCGTTTTCGATCTTCAACTGGACTATCCGCATTTAAAGTTAGCAGTGATAACTCCTTTTTTAAATCAAGAAAGATTTTGGAATGAACAAAATCGAGAATATTATGAAATGATCCTTTCTCAAGCCGATTATGTGGAATCTTTATCGAAAGAAGAGTATCAAAGCCCAAAGCAATTTTTTAACCGAAATGTATTTTTTCTAAAAAAAAGCGATGGAGCAATCATTGTGTATGATGAAGAAAGAGAAGGTAGTCCGAAATACTTTTACGATTTAGCTAAAAAGTATCAACAAACCCATCCTTACGATTTACGATTTGTAACGATGTATGACTTACAATCCATCTTTGAAGAGGAAATACGGATTGAATAAGACTGATCGGATAAAAAATTGACAAACGTACTGATATTTGAAACAATATAAATGATGTTGTGTGAATTGAAGGTGGTGTCTTCCGTGCTTTCTGATAAAATAAAGTTATCAGCTAAAGATATCTTAGAGAAAGATTTTAAAACAAGTTTTCGAGGCTATAATCAAGACGAAGTAGACAAATATTTAGATATTATTATTAAGGATTATGAAACGTTTCACCAAATCATTGAAGAATTGCAACAGGAAAATTTACGTTTAAAGAAACAACTAGATGAAGCAATGAAACGACAACCTTCTAATGGAGTAGGAACGACTAATTTTGATATCTTGAAGCGTTTATCCAATTTAGAAAAACATGTATTTGGAAATAAATTGTTTGATTGATATAATTTTTCGTTGCATAATTACATATTTCCATATATAATGAACTCTTGGACACACGATTAATAACGTTCGGGTAATCGCTGCAAGGAGCGTATGTGCCTTGTAGAGGAAAGTCCATGCTCGCACGGTGCTGAGATGCCCGTAGTGATCGTGCCTAGCGAATCCATAAGCTAGGGCAGTCTGGTTTCGACTGGACTGACGGCAGGGAACATACCTAAGTCCATTTGGATATGGTATAAGTACCTTGAAAGTGCCACAGTGACGTAGCCTTGTGAGAAATCGCAAGGGTGGAACGCGGTAAACCCCACGAGCGAGAAACCCAAATGATGGTAGGGGCACCTTCTCTGAGGAAATGAACGAGGAGAAGGACAGGTGAGGTGATCCTTATCTGTAGATAGATGATTACCGCCGGAGTACGAGATGTATAGTCGTTTGCAGTACGAAGGTACAGAACATGGCTTATAGAACGTTATTAATCGACACATTGTTTAAGAATTAGCTCTCCTTTATTAAAGGAGAGCTTTTATCATACATATTTATAAAAAAGCGATGGAAGTTCATACTGTGTATGAAGACGTTTTATTATTGGTTCGAATATGAAGGAATCAATATTCAAATGCATGGTTTTTATTTATAGGCTATGTTATATGTCATTGTTGATTTTTAGCAAGTTATTTACACGGCGGCGACTCCAGTAGGAATAGCAAACCAGGCAAGACCCTTACTTGAGCGTAGCGAGGGAAGCGGCTTGCACCTTGCCCGCGGAAAGCGTCCGCCACAAGCGTAATGTATACATATCAACAGTATGCATTACAGACATTCATGCCAATTGCCATTGGCACACCGATGAATGAAATAACAGTAAAAGTTATCCACAGTTATTTTAGGGTAGAGCCTATTTTAAAAGGCTTTACGTTTTTTGGAACTAATGTCGATTTTTTTAGCATAAATGCAATGATAGAAAATAAAGGGTGGAATTATGAAGGAATATACATTAGTAGCGACTTCAGCAATGGGAATAGAATCCATTGTTGCTAAAGAAGTTCGTTTATTAGGTTATGAATGCCAAGTAGAAAACGGAAAAGTGATTTTTAAAGGGGACCAACAAGCGATAGCTCGCAGTAACCTTTGGCTTCGTACAGCAGATCGCGTAAAAATTATCGTCGGAGAATTTCCTGCTCGTACGTTTGAGGAATTATTTGAAGGAACGAAAGCATTAAATTGGGAAGACTACTTACCAGTAGACGCCAACTTCCCAGTTCAAGGAAAATCTGTCAAATCTCAATTGTTTAGCGTTTCGGACTGTCAAGCAATCGTCAAAAAAGCCATTGTAGAACGTCTAAAGCAACATTACAAACGACAAGCTTGGTTGGAAGAAACGGGTGCTTTATATAAAATTGAAGTGGCTTTACATAAAGATATTGCCACATTAACGATTGATACGAGCGGTTCTGGGTTACATAAACGTGGATATCGGGTGGGACAAGGAGAGGCCCCGTTAAAAGAAACGTTAGCGGCTGCCCTTGTGTTATTAACGAATTGGACTCCTGAGCGACCTTTTGTCGATCCGTTTTGTGGTTCAGGCACGATTCCAATCGAGGCTGCACTCATCGGTCAAAATATTGCACCAGGTTTTAACCGGGATTTTATTTCCGAAACATGGGAGTGGATGAATCCAAAAATTTGGGAAGAGGCTCGCATAGAAGCGGAAGATTTAGCGAATTATGACCAACCATTAACGATTATGGGCACAGATATTGATCATCGGATGGTCAACATTGCGAAGGACAATGCTTTAGAAGCTGGATTAGGGGATATAATCACGTTTAAGCAAATGCAAGTAAAAGACTTCCATACGAAAGAAGACTACGGCGTAGTTGTAGGAAACCCCCCTTATGGCGAGCGTTTAGGAGAGCGAAAAGAAGTGGAATTGATGTACCGGGACATGGGAAAAACGTTTGAACGGTATCCGACTTGGTCTAAATATTTTTTGACTGCACACGAAAATTTTGAACGTTTTTATGGCAAAAAAGCAACGAAAAAACGAAAGTTGTTTAATGGGTTTATAAAAACTGATTACTATCAATATTGGGGAGAAAAACCGCCCCAATTAAACAAGTAGGGGCTGGATGTTTCCCATTCCCTAATGATTGCTAAGAAAAATGACGTAAGGACCGTAGTCCATACGTTGTTTTTTTGCTTTTATCCAAGACTATAAATCAAATGCATATGGAGGGTACAATGGCACAATCATTACCATTTCCAATATCGAAAAATGAGTCTTTTTATGAAAAACTGTCCGAGTGGATAGGCGATGTTTTTTATGAATATTTACCAGAGCAAGGTTTTGAAATCCGTGATGAACAAATATATATGGCGTTTCAACTTGAAAAGGCGTTTAAAGAAAAGAAAGTAATCTTAGCCGAAGCAGGTGTTGGAACAGGAAAAACGATTGTTTACTTGTTGTATGCCATTTGCTACGCCCGTTATACAGGAAAGCCTGCTATTATTGCTTGTGCGGATGAAACGTTAATTGAACAACTTGTTAAAAAAGAAGGGGACATTCGAAAAATCGAGCGAGCGTTAAACATGCAAGTGGATGTTCGATTAGCAAAATCAAGGAATCAATATTTATGCGTAAAAAAGTTAGAGCAAACCATTGAGCGGACGGAAGATGAAGCGATTCTACAAGTATATGATCAATTACCTGAATTTGTATATGATCGAGGATCCATGCTATCGTTTTATCAATATGGGGACCGGACCGATTATCCCCACTTAACCGACGAGCAATGGAAACAAATAAATTGGGATTCGCTGCAAGATTGTTTCTCTTGTGATTTACGTCATCGTTGTGGTCAAAGTTTGCATCGGGAGTATTACAGAAAAGCGGCTGATTTAATTGTCTGCTCCCACGATTTTTATATGGAACATATTTGGACAAAAGACGCTAGAAAAAGAGAAGGCCAGTTACCTTTACTTCCTGAGGCTAGCTGTGTTGTCTTTGATGAAGGCCATTTGCTCGAATTCGCTTGTCAAAAAGCGTTGACGTATAAAGTGACGACATCGACTTTTGAACAATTATTATCACAACTAATGGCCAACGATGTGCGTGAAGAAACGTTGATGATCATTGAGCATATCCTCCAGTTAAACGATGAGTTTTTTTCACGATTAAAGAAACAGGCAAAGCCAATCGAAGGTACGGAGCGGCAACAAATCATTTTATCAGAAGAACTAGTACAACAAGGGTTACGGCTAAAAACAGGCATCGAACAATTGCTAGACGAATTGGTCTTTGATGCGGAGATGTATGTTATAAACGAATACGATTTAAAAGTAGTTGAAGAATATTTAGAACAAGCATTGTATTCCTTAACCTTATTTTGTCAAAAGCAAGACGGAATCGTTTGGTTTGAAGAATCGAATGGAGAGTCGTCTTTAGTCATTATGCCACGGCTCGTCCAAGAAATTTTACGTGAGGAAGTGTTTTCTCAACGTATACCTTTCATTTTTTCATCTGCGACCTTATCACAAAATAAAGATTTTTCCTATATCATGAACAGCTTAGGAATAGATGATGCTTTGACCTTTTCTGTATCTTCTCCGTTTGATTATGAGGAGCAAATGAATCTTCACGTGATCGTTGAAGATCTTAATAACCTTCAATATGACTACACGGCTAATCAGATTGAAAAATGGCAAGGGAGAACGTTAATCCTATTCCGTTCCAAAGAAGAAATGAATCGTTTTCGAAAGTGGAATGAACAGTCCAATACCCTTACG
Source organism: Aeribacillus pallidus (assembly GCF_050478865.1). NCBI lineage: Bacteria > Bacillati > Bacillota > Bacilli > Caryophanales > Bacillaceae > Aeribacillus > Aeribacillus pallidus. Next base: position 9,882 of record NZ_JBCNBW010000010.1, read on the forward strand.
TACCCGGTGCTGTATGAAGGAGATCAGGAAATAAGTAAATTAGTTGAAGAATTCCAATCGAATGTGAACACCGTTTTATGTTCGTATCACTTATGGGAAGGACTTGATGTACCTGGTGAATCCTTATCGAACGTCATGATTATGTCCCTGCCATTCCCGCCAAACGATCCTGTATTTGAGGCAAAACGAAAACATAGTACGAATCCGTTTGAAGAAGTCGATCTACCGTACATGTTGCTACGATTACGGCAAGGAATGGGTCGTCTTATACGAACTAGCCAAGATAAGGGAGATATCCACCTTTTCATATCAAAAGAAGAGTATAATGATTATTTTGAAAAGTTAAAGCGTATTTTTCCTTTGGATCCGATTATTCACCATCATGCTTAGGAGTATTTCCTAAGCATTTTTTGTTATTTTATTCTGAAAAATATGATAAAATGGAGAAGATTTCAAGTGGGAGGGATGCTTGTGTCTCAAATAATAAAAGACTTAGAAAAAGAGTTTTTATCCTATGTCAAAAAAATGATGGCATACTCCGAAGCAATCAGTGTCATGTATTGGGACATGCGGACAGGAGCGCCTAAAAAAGGAATAGAGCAGCGCTCGGAAGTAATCGGTACTTTATCATCAGAAGTATTTAAAATGTCAATTTCAGAAGAAATGGCAGCCTACTTAGCAAAATTAACTGGACAGGAACAAGAGCTTCTTGGAACAACGGTGAAAGTGTTAGAACATTGTAAAGAAGAATATGAACGGAATAAAAAAATTCCTGCTGAGGAGTTTCAAGAGTATGTCGTTCTTCAATCAAAAGCAGAATCTGTATGGGAAGAAGCAAAATCGACCGCTAACTTTGAGTTATTCAGACCATATCTAGAACGATTAGTCGAATTTAATAAACGTTTTATTCAGTATTGGGGACCAAAAGAAACGAACTATGATACATTGCTTGATCATTATGAACCAGGAATGACCGTTCGGACGCTCGATCAAGTTTTCGGTGAATTACGGGATGCAATCATTCCATTAGTAAAGGCAATTTCGGAATCAAACAATCAACCACGCACCGACTTTTTGTACCACAAGTTCCCGAAAGATCGCCAACGAGCGTTAAGTTTAAAGCTGCTTGAACAGTTAGGGTATGATTTTGAATCTGGTCGTCTAGACGAAACGGTTCACCCGTTTATGATTGGTTTAAATCCAGGAGATGTACGCGTCACAACAAAATACGATGAAAATGATTTCCGTACAGCTCTTTTCGGAACCATTCATGAATGTGGACATGCTTTGTATGAACAAAATATTTCGAAAGAATTAGTCGGATTACCTATTTGCACAGGTACTTCGATGGGAATTCACGAAAGTCAATCGCTCTTTTATGAAAATTTTGTCGGAAGAAACTATTATTTCTGGAAACATAACTATGATTTATTAAAAGAGTTTGCAGGTAACCAGTTTGATGGTGTGTCACTTGATGAGTTTTATCGAGCCATTAACGAATCGAAGCCATCGCTTATTCGTATTGAAGCGGATGAGTTAACGTATCCATTACACATCATTATCCGTTATGAAATCGAAAAAGGACTATTTAACGAAGGATTGGAAGTGAAAGATTTACCAGAGATTTGGAATGCGAAATATGAACAATATTTAGGTATTCGTCCGCAAAATGATGCCGAAGGCGTTCTTCAAGATGTACATTGGTCAGGTGGTAGTTTTGGGTACTTCCCATCTTACGCACTAGGATATATGTATGCTGCGCAATTTAAACACGCGATGTTGAAAGATTTACCTCAATTTGATCAACTTTTAGCAGAAGGAAATTCAAAACCAATTTTAAACTGGTTAACAGAACATATCCATCAATACGGAAAAATGAAAAAGCCATTAGAAATTTTAAAAGATGTAACTGGTGAAGGGTTAAATGCGAAATATTTGATTGATTATTTATCAGACAAATATTCAAAAGTGTATGGCTTACAACAAGTACAAGAAAAATGATCAATAAATAAGCAGGAAGCTATTAAATGCTTCCTGCTCATTTCGTTACCAGAATTTATATCCTTTCGAGCCAGGAGGTCCGTCTTGGAGCATATCCATAAATGGTACCGAATAAGCAATCAAGATAAGTGCAGCCAAAACGGTTAACCAAAGCTTCCAATTTTCTAGGACAAGAGGAGGCCGTTCAGCCGCATCCGCCACCTCTCCAACAGGGAACTCTTCTTCACCTTTTGGAGCAAAAAACGCTAAGTTTACGTAAATAATGAGGGCAAGAACAATTCCTAAGAATAGAATAGATCCACCCACCGCTTGTGCAATTTGATAAGGGATCCAGTCTAGTGCTTGCTGTGCATCACCATAGGTTGAGAATGCAGAACGACGTGGCGCTCCCAATAGTCCGGCTAAATGCATCGAACCGGACATAATCGACATTCCTACAGCCCAGACAATTCCTTGGAAAATAGCTAACTTATTCATTGCTTTTGACAATTTGCGTCCTGTTAAATGCGGCACTAACCAATACGAGATACCAAAGAACGTTAACACAACGGCCGATGCCACCGTTAAGTGGAAGTGACCTGTTACCCAAATCGTATTATGCACGACTTGGTTCATTTGGTTAGAGGCATTAATAATTCCGCCAGCTCCACCAGGAATAAAGGCGACCATACCGATAAATGGAACGGTAAAGCGAGCATCATGCCATGGGAGTTTTTTGAACCATCCGAAAAGTCCTGTTGCTCCTTTTGCACGTCCATACATTTCGAATGTAGCAAAAAGTGAAAATGCGGTCATTAACGATGGAACAGTTACCATAAATGTAAGAACGACTTGTAAATACTTCCAAAACGCATCAATTCCCGGTTCAACGAGTTGGTGATGGAAGCCAACAGGAATGGAAAAGAGTAAAAATAAAATGAATGAAAGTCGTGCTAGTGAATCTGAGAAAATTTTTCCGCCAATGATTTTTGGAACGATCACGTACCATGCCATGTAGGCCGGCAATAACCAGAAATAAACGAGCGGGTGACCAAAATACCAGAATAATGTACGACTAATAAGAACATCGACACGTTCTACCCACCCTAAAGACCAAGGAATCAATTGGAACAATACTGTACCTGCTACACCTAATGTGGCAACAATCCATAATAAATTGTTTACAACGACCATAAAGCTTAATAACGGGCTTATTTCGCCAGGATGTTCTTTTTTCCAACGAACATATGTGGCGATTTGTGCACCACCTCCGAGCCAGCTTCCGACAATGACAAGCGTTAATCCAAAGTAAAATAAAAAGTGCGCTTGAAGGGGAGCGTAAAACGTATATAATACAGTCGCTTCATTTAACAAAATCATGGTACCGGCGATCGCTGTACCAATGGTCATGAGCCAAAAACCAAGCCAACCAACGAGTCGAGATTTGGTTGAAAGCGGGCCCGAAGTTCGACTTACGGCTGCTAATTGAAAACCCATAATAAAGAAAGTAGTAAGAACAAGACCAAGCAAAACTCCATGAACCGTTAACACTTGATAATATCCAATCCCAGCAGGAAGAACAAATTTTCCTGAACGGACGAGTACTTGTAGTAATCCAGCTAATCCACCGAGTGCCAAGGCGACGAAGGCAACATGTAGGTGAGCTAAGGCTAACTTGGCATCATGTGGATGGACTTTGGTTAAAAATTTATTCTTCACCTACTCCACCACCTTGATTGTAGATTTCATCGTATGGTGTCCAACACCACAATATTCATTACATAAAACTAAATATTCTCCCGCTTTGTCAAACGTGGTTACATATTCACTAATGTATCCTGGTTCAAGCATCATATTGATATTTGTTCCTGCTACTTCAAAACCGTGAATCACATCTTTTGTTGTCGCAATAATTTTCACTTTTGCGCCAAGTGGAATTTCGACCTCTATCGGGGCATAGAAAAAAGCGGAAGCAACGTAAACGAGTTCATAATCCCAATCTTTACCTTCCACTTTTTTTAATCCTGGTTCGTCAAACGGCTTTGTTTGATCGACTTTCTCAGGATCAACAAAAGCTTTCGCGCTTGGGGGTTGATGACCTTGATGAAATGCGCTTATCCCTAGAATAATTAAGAAAATAATAAGAGATCCGGTTCCAAGGGTTAACCACCATTTTTCGTATCGATGCATGTGCATTGTAAAAACCTCCTCCAGTTAAAAACGATCTAAAAAGATCGAAAAGACAATGATCCAACTAATGATAAAAAAGGCTCCCATTAACAACACGGATACGAGTGTTCCATTTAATTCTTCCGGTTGTTCCGTTGTTACTTTTTTCTTCGGCTGTACATTTAGTTGGGCCATCCCAATCACCCCTTTCTAAATAATGGGTCATTGCTATTTTCATTGTAAATTTTCAACAATTGGCTATCTGTGATAAATATCACACTTCATTTGACGATTTGTGAAGAAAATGTGAAGAAATGAACAAAATCTCAACTATGTTCCATGGGAAGTGGTCGCGTTTTACAAATGGAGGGGATTATAGGAAAATAACACTTGTATATACATAATTTTCTGAGGTAAAGGAAGGAGATACGGGATGGAACGTATTCAATTAGCAAGCGATTTATCTTTTTCACGCTTAATTCATGGGTTATGGCGGTTAGATAAATGGAATTACTCTACTGAGGATACAATCGAGCTTGTAGAATATTGCCTTGAACAAGGAATTACGACGTTTGACCATGCCGATATTTATGGTCACTATACGTGTGAAGAGCGATTTGGGAAAGTATTAAAAGTGAAACCTTCACTTAGAGAGCAAATGGAAATTGTCACAAAATGCGGTATCAAATTAATTTCGTCGAATCGCCCAGAACATAAAATCAAACATTATGACACAAGTAAAGAACATATTGTTGCGTCGGTGGAACAGTCGTTAAAAAATTTCCGTACGGATTATATCGATGTGCTACTGATTCATCGACCTGACCCATTTATGAATCCAGAAGAAGTGGCCGAAGCGTTTACGAAATTAAAAGAAGAAGGAAAAGTCCGTTACTTTGGAGTATCAAACTTTAAACGTTCGCAACTGAACATGTTACAGTCTTACTTGAATTTCCCATTAGTTACAAACCAGATCGAACTTACCGCCTATCAATTAGAGAATTTTCAAGATGGAACCGTGGATTTATGTTTAGAAAAAAGGATGCCACCGATGGCGTGGTCACCACTAGCAGGTGGAAAAATTTTTACGAGTGAAAAGGAACGAGCGGTCCGACTGCGGGAAGCGCTTAATTCGGTTGGAAAAGAAATAGGAGCACAATCGATTGATGAAGTGTTGTATACCTGGTTGCTTGTACATCCAGCTAAAATAATGCCAATCGTCGGCTCAGGGAAAAAAGAACGGATCCAGCGTGCTGTGAATGCATTATCGCTAACCATGACTCGACAACAATGGTTTACTATTTATCAAGCATCTTTAGGGCATGAAGTTCCGTAAATCATCGTTTATTCACGCTTTCTTTGTTTCTTCATATGCTAATAAAAAAAGCGAGTGAAATAACAAATGGAGCGCTTTTATTGTCGGAAATGCTGTATTTTATTTTTAACGGTCGGAACTTGTTCGAAATCTGGGAACGTCGTAGACGATAAAAAGATTATTTAAAAATATTACCAGCAACAGTTTAAGAAAGTATTAATAGCAGGGGAAAGCATCCCCTGTTTTTTTATTGCTCATCCATAATTAAGACAACGGTAAAGGTACCAACTGTATCCATCGTTACCGGTAGTTGAAAGGCACGTTTAAAGCCGTATACTTTTGAATCACCAACAATGACAGTTGGAGGAGTAATATCCATCGTCATCCCTATTTGTGAAATAACCGTTGACAAATTCCCAGCAATCATATTGCCAACTTCACCTGCGAATGATTCAAGCATTTCACCTTCAACTGGCAGGCCAAACATTGCTTGTCCAAGCTGAGAAAAGACGTCTTGTTGGCTTTGAATCATGATGCGCCCAGGAATATCACCCGTAATCCCGATCAAAACCCCCATTTCTTGTTGGTATAGCGGTTCTTCTACTAACATCGGTTTTCCGAGTTGAATCGTCAATGGAAAAATAGATTTCATCGTTTCAATGGTACCATTTAGTAAATGAGTTACTTGCTCAGTAACGATCATGTCAAATCCTCCATTATTTTGTCTAAATTTATCATATCATACAGAACCAAGTTCGATAGTAAAAATTCGTTAACTAATGTAAAAAAAACATTATTTTTTTAAATTTGACTGTATTGTCATAAAAAGCCTCTATCTGGAAAAAATAACAGCAACATGAAAGGGGGAGTTTCCTTGCCCAAAGTACTTTCAGTAGGTGAAGCGATACCACCTTATACCGTTTATCAATCGAAAGCCAAACAGTTCGTCAAGCAAATGTTTGGACAAGCCTATTCCGATATCAATCGATTATTACAAGTTTTTGAGAACAGTGAAATTCAAACACGATCGTTTATGAAAGAGTTGGAATGGTATACCAGGGAGCATTCATTTGCTGAAAAAAATGATGTGTATATCGAATGTTCAGTACAGTTAGGAAAGGAAGCAATTAGGAACTGTTTGCAAGCCTCCTTTTTACGTGAACCGATTTCATACGAAGATATCGATATGATTATCACTATTAGCTCAACTGGACTTGCAACTCCAACGATTGAAGCGCGAATTATGAACGACCTACCTTTTCGGACCGATACTAAACGATTACCAATATGGGGTTTAGGATGCGCAGGAGGAGCGGCTGGATTAGCACGCGCATTTGAATACTGCCGACAAAATCAGTTTGGAAAAGTACTCGTGTTAACAATCGAAATGTGTAGTTTAACATTTCAGCGGAACGATTTTTCAAAAAGTAATTTAATCGGAACGGCCTTGTTTGCTGACGGTGTTGCTTGTGCATTAGTATGTGGCGATGAAGTGGTGAAACATCGTTCACGAACTTTTCCTTCGATTATCGGGTGTCAATCGGCTCTGAAAAAACATGCGCTAAATGTGATGGGGTGGGATATCCGAAATGAAGGGCTTTTTGTCATTTTCTCGAGGGACATTCCAAGCATCATTGAAGAATGGTTAAAACCACATGTAGAACAATTTTTACATAAATATCATTTGTCGATAAAAGATATAGAGTATTTTATTGCCCATCCTGGAGGAAAGAAAGTGCTAGATGCATACGAACGAACGTTTCAAATCGATGCTAAACGATTAGACGAGGCCCGAAAGGTGTTAACGAAAAGAGGTAATATGTCATCGGTAACCATATTAACCGTTTTACAAAAACATTTAGAACAACCGATTGAAGCGGGGAAGTACGGCTTAGCGTTTGCGTTAGGACCGGGGTTTAGTGCTGAAATGTTGTTATTGAGGTGGGAATGATGATGACAGATGTAGTTGTTTTTCTTCTTGTTTTTCAAAGGATCATCGAATTAATGATTGCTAAAAGGAATGAAAAATGGATAAAAAAACGTGGGGCCATCGAATATGGACAAAGTCATTATCCCTTCATCGTCTGCCTTCATATTCTTTTTTTACTATCATTATTTATAGAAGGAACGATTGTACAACCTGAGTGGAATGTCTATTCTTATGTAATTGTGATTATTATCGGATTATTGCAATGGGCTCGCTATCACGTCATTCGGTCGTTAGGACCGTATTGGAATACAAAAATATTCATTCTTCCAAAAGAAGAAGTATGTCAAAAAGGACTTTATCAATGGATGAAGCATCCAAATTACGTTATTGTTACGTTGGAATTTATATTTATTCCATTGTTATTGCAAGCTTATGTCACTTTAGTCGTATTTTCGATTTTAAATGCATGGATTCTTTCGATTCGAATTCGTGAAGAAAATAAAGCCCTAGCACTTGTCCCTGCTTATCAAAAGGCGTTTTCAATATATGGTTCGTTTTTTCGAAAAGGAAAGAATGATCCGCTGGAATAAAACGTATACTAAGAAAGGATTGAAAATGATTCTCGTTCGTGATAAGATTTTTAATGGTGATGAAAATTATTCTCATTAGAATGGGGGATGAACGATGGTTTGGTTATTTGTAGGGACAACGATTGCTGTCTATGGTGGGATAATGAAATATGTGATGAACCACGTCATGAAACCTTCTACGAAATAATATTCCTCTCCGTTATATCGATACAAACGGTACGTTCGCTACGCGAGCGTTTTATTTTTGCCTTCAAACACCTTTCTACTCATTGCTTCCCCATGTATAGAGAAATTGGAAAAAATCGATTACAATAAAGAAAAGTTATTATTACGGGTAAGGAGTAACAGTCATGACACAACAAACCTTACAAAAGAACGACCAATTACTTTATAAAGCCATTCACCTTCAAAATTATTTTGTACAGAAAGATGACCATCGAAGAGCAGAAAAAGCGAAGTTACTCGCTAAAAAGGTGTTCGACAATGAAATGATAGTAGCTTTTTGTGGACATTTTTCTGCTGGAAAATCCACATTTGTTAACTATGTCGTTGGGGAAGAACTTCTTCCTTCAAGTCCTATACCTACAAGTGCCAATATCGTAAAAATAAAAAACGATACCAAAGGATATGCTCGAATTTTTCAGTACAATCGACCATCAATACAGATGGATGCTCCATTTGATATCAATGCAATTAAAAAGTATTGTTGCAATGGAGCGGACGTCGAAACAGTGGAAATTGCTTTTCCATTGTCAGTTCTCCCAGAAGGAGTGACCGTCATGGATACTCCAGGAGTAGATTCGACAGACGATGCCCACCGCCTTTCTACCGAATCGGCTCTTCACCTTGCTGATGTTGTATTTTACGTGATGGATTATAATCACGTTCAATCAGAATTAAATTTTATGTTTACTAAACAGTTAATGGACCACGGAGTTCCGCTATATCTAATCGTCAATCAAATTGACAAACATCGTGAAGAAGAACTTTCTTTCCATTACTTTCGTCAATCTGTGGAGCAGGCATTTGCTACTTGGGGTGTAAAACCACGAGGTATCTATTTTACGTCGTTAAAAGACATCAATCACACATACAATGAATTAGAAGATGTAAAAACGCTCATTCATTCATTGATGGAAAAAAGGGAAGAGCAGGTACTTTATTCTACGCAGCAAGCGCTTAAACAACTCGTTCATGAACATTTAGATTGGTTAAAAGAGCAACAGTTAGAAGAACGGAATCATTGTGTTCAATTAATTGGACACTGTTCTAAAGAAAAGGCATATGAAGAAGAACAACGCTGGTTTCATTTGTTGTCCTATGAAAACGTGTTCATAGAGCATATGGAGAAAAACTGTTTAGATGAACTGGAACGATTGATTCAAAACGCTTATTTAATGCCATTTGAAACGCGGGAATTAGCTCGTCAGTACATTGAATCGATGCAGGATCATTTTTCCGTTGGCTTTCTTTTCAAACGAAAAAAAACAGAAGAGGAACGGGCACGCAGGCAAGACGCTTTTTACCAGCAGCTGGTAGACAACGTAGAGCGCCATATGAATTGGCATCTGAAACAATTGGCTTCTTCTTGGGTTCAAAAGATGGATTTGCATGATGTTGCTCTTGAACAGCAAGCTCAACAAGTGAGCGTATCTTTTACCCCACAATTATTAGAACAAGCCTTAAAGCGAGGAGCCAAATTATCCGGCGACTATGTGTTAGTTTATACGGAAGATGTCGCCAATACGTTAAAAAAATTAGCCTATCAAACTTGTCGAACATTTCTTGAACATTTAATACAACGAGTGGAAGAAGTACGATTAGATAAACGGGAACGTTTAAAGCAATCTTGGAACGAAGCAAAAAAACGGGTTCAAGCGTATGAACGAATAGAAGCGTTAGATGAAGAGTTAGCTCTTTCGAAAAATCGTCTATCAAAGTTGCTTTTTGAAGATTTAGAGCAACCGGAACAGCTGATAGAATGGATCCAAACATGGGAAAACGAGTTCTTTCAAAAAATTGACGGCTTAGATAAACAGTTAGATCAACACCAAGAACAAAATAAGGAAGACGAGCCTATTTCAGAAAAAGAACAAAACGTTGCCTCGGAAGTATACCATTCGAATGACATGGTACAAAAGCTACGTAAAGCTGCCCATCGATTACAATCTGTACCGGGATTTGATCGAACAGTACAACAACTACAAGATAAAGCTACACGAATGGAATCAAGAACGTATACCATTGCCTTGTTCGGAGCGTTTAGTGCTGGAAAGTCTTCGTTTGCGAATGCACTGCTCGGAGAACGTGTACTACCGGTATCGCCTAATCCTACAACAGCAGCCATTAACCGGATCGTTCCGCCAACGAACGATCATCCTCATGGGACAGCAGTCATCACCTTTAAAACAAAAGAGGCGATGCTTGAAGATGTTCAACGAGCATTTGCCGCGTTCGACATTCGCGTGAACGATTTACAAGATGCAGTAGTAAAATGGGAAGCCTTACAACATCAAACCGATGGTCAAGAAGGTGCCCAAGTTCACCAATCATTTTTACAAGCTTTTGTGAAAGGATTTAAAGAACATTATCCTTATTTAGGAAATTTGAAAAAAGTAAACCGTGAAGAATTTGAGCAATATGTCTCAAGAGAAGAACGCTCTTGTTTTGTTGAATCCATTGACTTTTACTACCATAGTCCATATGCCGAAAAAGGAATTACGCTAGTAGATACACCAGGCGCTGATTCCATCAATGCTCGCCATACTGGTGTCGCGTTTGAATATATTAAAAATGCGGACGCAATCTTCTATGTTACTTATTACAATCATGCGTTTTCGAAAGCCGACCGTGAATTTTTAATTCAACTAGGGCGAGTAAAAGACTCTTTTGAATTAGACAAAATGTTTTTTATTGTGAATGCAATTGATTTAGCCCAATCCGAAGACGAACAACAAGCCGTCATTCGGTATATTCGCGAACAGTTACAATCGTACGGTATTCGCTTTCCACGTATATTTGGCGTATCGAGTTTATTCGCTTTAAAAGAAAAGCAAGGGGAACCAATTGAATTTGATTCGGGAATTCATACATTTGAATCGTCATTCCAGCACTTTATTTCAAATGAGCTCATGGAAATTACCATGAAAGCCGCACAAGCGGAATATGAGAAAGCTATTAACCTATTGAAAAAATTCATCGCCTCTCATTTAGCGGATGAAGAAACAAAAAAACAAGCTCGTGAACAAGTGGAAAATAATCGACACACCATGACAAACCTATTGCGAACAACGGATCTAAATATGGCATGGAAAAGCGTGGAACAAGAAATACAGGAACTAGTTTTTTATATTAAACAACGTGTTTTTTTCCGAATTAATGATTTCTTTAAAGAAGCGTTTCACCCATCCATTCTTCATAGTCAAGTAAAAGACGTAAAAGGTGCTCTTCGTCAGGCATTGAATCAATTTATCGGGGCAATTGGTTATGACTTAGCTCAAGAAATGCGAGCAACAAGTTTACGAGCGGAAAAATATATGGAGAAAACGATTGCCAATAAACGCCAGGGCCTTGTTAATCAATTAAAAGAGTTCAATGATGATTTATTTTTTTCTGAAATCGAACTACTTTCATGGGACACACCGACATTTGAATCTGCCTTTGAAAACGTGTCTGAAAAATCTTTCAACGAGGCGTTATCTTTGTATAAAAATCCGAAATCATTTTTTGAAAAGAACGAAAAACAAAAGATGGTAGAGGAATTGACAAAGGTACTTGAACCGCTAACGAAAGAATATTTACATTTGCAGAAAAAACGACTGCTAGATTGGTACAAACCATTATTTAACGAAAAATTTGAGCAAATGATTAACCAATTAGAAGTTGAAGTGCACGACCAAATGAATGTGGTGCTAAAAGCTCTTGAGATGACCATAGATGTTTCTGCACTTCAGAAGTTATGGAAAGAACTATCCGATTAAAACGGGAGGGGATGGGTTGGTCAAAACAAATCGATTTCACGTCTGTGCTACATGTATTCATTTTCGTGTTGAAAAAGAAAAAGGACGGACCATTTACCGTTGTCACAGGCTTGGGTATGAAACAAAACCAACGTATCAATTCAATTGTTGGCACCCAAAAGAACAAGTCGTTCAATTAATGAAAAAGAAAGGGATGGAGTGGTAGTGAAATATATCAAAGAGAAAGAATGGTTGTTCGAACAACTTTCGAAAAAGAATTCAATCACTATTCTTGACTGTCGTTTTTCATTAAAAGATCCAACAGAAGGATTAAAAAAATATTCGGATGATCATATACCTGGAGCAATATATGTAGATTTAGAAAAAGAACTATCTGCACCAGTTGGTGTACATGGGGGCCGCCATCCGTTACCTGATGAGACGACGTTAAAAGAAATGTTTGAACAAAAAGGGGTGGATTCTACCGTCCCTGTCATTGTTTACGATGATGGTATGTCCGCTTTTGCCGCCCGTTGTTGGTGGATGCTCACATATTTAGGGCACCCTCAAGTGTATGTATTAAATGGTGGTTATAATGCATGGAGAAAAGCGAACTTACCAATTACAAAAGATGTCCCACAGCCGATAAGAGGGTCGTTTGACGTACATGTGCAACCACAACTTTTAGCTACTTTTGAAGAAGTAAAAGATGTGGTGAACACAAAAGGGCATCCAACCACTTTAATCGATTCACGGGCAAAGGAAAGGTATTTAGGTGAAGTTGAGCCGATTGACAAAAAGGCCGGCCATATTCCAAAGGCAGTAAATATTGACTGGCAAACTGGTGTAAAAAACGATCGATTAAAACCTGTGGAAGAACAACAAAAGCGCTTTTCGATATGGAAAAAAAATGACCCATTAATTGTATATTGTGGTTCTGGGGTTACGGCGACAGTAAATGTTTTATCTTTGCTTGAAGCAGGCTATCAAAACGTAAAGTTATACGTTGGTAGCTTTAGTGATTGGATTTCTTACGATACGAATGAAGTCGAAACAAAAAAGAATCGTTAGAGGTGAACGCTTTGTCTACAAACGTATTATTAGTTGATGGGATGGCCTTATTATTTCGGTCGTATTACGCAACAGCCGTTACGGGTCATTGGATGAGAAATTCAAATGGTATAGCGACAAACGGTGTGCAAGGATTTCTTAAACATTTGTTTGCGGCGATTGCTGAAATCCAACCTTCTCACATCGCCATCTGCTGGGATATGGGGAGAAAAACATTTCGAGACGAATTGTTTTCTGATTATAAAGCCAATCGGGAAGCCCCACCCGATGAACTGGTCCCACAATTTGATATGGTGAAGGAAGTAGCGACTGCTCTGAGATTTATCAATATTGGTGTTTCGGGGTATGAAGCCGATGATTGTATTGGGACGATGACGAAACAATTATCACATCGGATAAGTATTGTCACTGGGGACCAAGATTTATTACAGCTTTTAGCAAATGATGTAAATGTTTATTTATTGCAAAAAGGAATTGGAAATTATAAAAAATATACAGAATCACAATTTATTGAGGAAAAAGGGATTCATCCATCCCAATGGGTTGAAGTGAAAGCATTGATGGGTGATGCTAGTGATGGATATCCCGGGGTGAAAGGAATTGGAGAAAAAACAGCTTTAAAATTAATAAAAACCTATGGAACGGTTGAAAAACTACTTGAGCAAGTGCACGAACTGACGCCAGCACAACAAAAGAAAATCACCGAACATAAAGAAATGCTTCGGTTATCGCGTACTTTAGCGGAGATTTATTGTGACGTTCCTTTAGCAATTAATTTCTCACAAATGAAATGGAATTTTAATTTTGAAGTGGATATCGAAACGTTACACCAGTTTGAGCTTCGCTACGTGATTCGCTATTTAACCAATGAATCAAGGGTGCAGCTTCTTGCCTGAGGTAAGAACCCGTTTACGACTAGGCGTAAACGGGTTCTTTATGCTCTTTTTTTTCATTACGCTTGATTCGATTTTTTCGCCGCATTTTCTAGCGTACTTTTCGGCTGTGGTGTTGGTCCGCTTTCGGCATATCCTTGAGGATTGACTCCTTCAGTACGCTGTCCACGATTGTTCGCCCGGTTTTTGGACATTTCCGTCACCTCCACATGTTAGCGTTCCAATCATGTTCAGTTTTATGCACACCGACAGGGAAGTTATTTTGTTCCCTTTAGCATGTTCCGAACAATTGAAGAAGGTAGTTCAGAAGAAACCATACCGATAAAAATGAAAAGACACCCTATTGTAGCAATCATACTAAGTCGCTCATCGATCCAAAAATAAGCGACGATGGCAGCAAATACTGGTTCCATCGTATAGATTAAGGCAACGCGAGCAGGTGTTGTATATTTTTGAACATAAGTCTGAGCGAAAAATGGAAAAGAGGTTGCAAATAATGATGTAACAAATAATGCAATTAAGACATCTCGATGAAACATAATCGAGCGGTCCAAAATTTGCGAAACATCTTCTAAGAGGAGCGCTCCCACTAAACTAAGCAAGGATACTGTAAAAAGTTGGCTGACAGCTAGCTCAAAAGCTGGACTTTGCCGGGCAAAACAATCTGTATATATAATATGAAGTGTAAATCCGAAGGCACAGAAAAGAACATAAACATCACCAATATTAAATGGCTTAGCATCACCAAATGATAAAAAATACAAACCAACGGCCGCTAATAGGGAGCCAAAGATGGCCAAAGGTTGGGGTGCTTTTTTTATCAATATAAAAGAAAACAAAGGAACCATAACAACACTTAATCCGGTAATAAATCCAGCTCTAGATGGGGAAGTATATAACAAGCCAATCGTTTGAAGTCCATAACCGAGGCTTAAGAAAACTCCAAGAACCGCCCCATGTATGATTGTTTTTCGCGTCCACTGAATCGACCGATTCATAAATGGGATCAAACATAATAAAGATAATCCAGCTAAAAAAAAGCGAACGGTATTAAATAGTAATGGATCTAGTTGAGTAATTCCTTTTTGAACGATCACAAAGGTAGCACCCCAAATAAATGCGATGGACAATAAAATAAAATCGGCCAACTGTTTATTCATTATGCTCCCCCTTTAATCGGATTCCTTGGCGTGCTAACTCATCAGCTACCTTATTTTCTTGATTGGAAATCCATTTAATAAAAAATAAGTCCAACTTGTCGATTAGAGCTAGGATTCGGTCTAACTGAGCAGCATAACGTTTATTTTTAACATACTTTTTTTCGACGGCGGCTACAACGGCTTGGGAATCTGACCGAAACGAAACGATAGAGTACCCTTTTTCTACACATATTTCTAGTCCTTTTACTAAGGCAAGAAATTCCGCTTCGTGATTGTCCATGATTCCAAGATAAAATGAATAGCGGGAAACTTGACCTTCATGTTTAATAAAAATCCCTGCTCCGCTAGGCCCAGGGTCACCAGCACTAGCTCCGTCTATGTATACTTCGACCAAACTGTTCAACCTCCTTAAAAGTTGCTTCAGTACGTGAAAAAACTGATATATTTATCATAATAAATATACTATACAAAAAATGACCGCCCACTGAAACGATTTATTCTAATCTAGAAGGATGATTCAGATGAAAGTAAAACTGCTATTTACGTATACGCTCTCTTCCAATTTAGAAGTACCAATGGAAACAGGATGGGGTTTACCGGAAGACTTGTTAGCCATCGCTGAAGATCTTCAGCATAAAAATAGAGGAAAAAACTTTGAATTTATCGATGAATTAGGGGTAACTTGGTCAAAAAAGGAATTGATAAAATTACAAAAGAAATGGGAAGCAGAACCAACGGACATCACCGTTTATTTTGATGGTACGTTTCAACGTGACTCACTTCTTGCCGGTCTTGGGGTTGTCATTTATTATAAGAAGGGTCCGGAACAATGGCGCGTTCGTGCGAACCAAGTAGTTGAACAATTGACGAATAACAATGAAGCAGAGTTTGCGGCGTTGAAGTTTGGGATGCAACTTTTGGAAGACTTAGGTGTAAAATATCAACGATGTCGAATTCGTGGTGATTCATTGGTGGTTCTTAATCAACTAAGTGGTGAATGGCCGTGTTATGAAGATGAGTTACATCGCTGGATTGAGCGTATCGAAAAAAAGAGAAAAGAGTTATCTGTACAGTTTCAATTCGAACCGATTCATCGAAACAAAAATAGAGAAGCCGACCAATTAGCTAAACAAGCAGTTGAAGGAAAAAACATCTACAGTCATTCAAGGATTGACACGTAAGGGGTTGGAAAACAATTGAAGCGAAAAGAAGTCATAGCACAAGTAGATGAACTACTAACCATGTATTGTGATGGGTGTTGGTTAAAAGCACATTTTCGAAAAGAATTTGGGAAAACCTTTGCACATAAATTTTGTATTCAGCAATGTACGGTTGGTGAAAAAATAAAGAAAATCGGTCGAAAACTGACATAACGAAAAGGGCTAACAATTGTGTTAGCCCTTTGTTTATATAGTCATTAAGTTTGAATTATAATTTGACAACGTTCGCTGCTTGTGGACCACGTGCACCTTCCACAATTTCAAAAGAAACCTTTTGACCTTCTTCTAACGTTTTAAACCCTTCTCCTTGGATTGCAGTGAAGTGAACGAAAACATCGTCTCCGCCTTCAACTTCAATAAATCCGTAGCCTTTCTCATTGTTAAACCATTTTACTTTACCGTTTTGCATGTTTCTAATCCTCCTAAACCTTTCAAGCACACTGGCTTTTTTAAAAATATATTATCATTAAACGGAATATATTCAGGCTACCATAAAATGGCGGAACATATTCTGTTAAATGATGACTATACTATACACTATTGAAATCGTCGAGTCAAGAAATTGAAAAAATTTTTACAATCTTTGTGGGCCTATTTGATTTTCAGAAATTTTTACTTTCATTTGGTTCACCAATTGTGTTGATTCTGTGCAATATTGTCAGGGAGAGTTGGAGAGATTATGGAACCCAACGTTTTAACTTTCTAAAAAAATTGGCTCTGTTAAACGAAACTGTTAATATTTATACATTCGCTTGTGGCGGACGCTTTCTGCGGG
>NZ_JBCNBW010000011.1:0-10950 GCF_050478865.1 Aeribacillus pallidus
GCTACGCTCAAGTATGGGTCTTGCCTGGCTTCTTGTTCCCGCTGTAGTCGCCGCCTTTCGCTTCATGTGAATCCTTACTAAAAATCAACAGACATATAACACAGCCAAAAAATTAGTTCAATCATGACAAAATTGTTGACGTGGTTTGAGCTATAACATAAAATTTGTACTAGGGAAAAAATTATAGGGTTACGAAAAAAATTAGGCACATTAATAAACGCCTAGCATACACATGAACTATCTATATTTTTTTCGTTAAAATTTGCCCGAGGGCAAAATAGTTGATTGTACACAATTAGGAGGGGTTTTTTAATGAAAGTTGCGAGAGTATGGATGTTTTTTATGGTATCAATGTTGTTATTAAGTGTAGCCGCATGTTCCAATGAATCGACTGAGACTGGAAACGAAAATGAAAAAATCCATGTCACGACGACCATTGCCCAAATAGCTGATGGGGTAAAAAATATTGGTGGAGAATACGTAGAAGTTGACAGCTTAATGGGACCTGGTGACGACCCACACTTATATAAAGCTTCGCATAGCGATATTCAAAAATTACAAAATGCAGACATCATTTTTTACAATGGTTTACATTTAGAAGGGAAAATGCTAGAGATTTTTGAAAATATGAGCAAAGAAAAACCTGCATATGCGATTGCTGAAGCCATTCCTGAAGAAAAGTTACGGAAAGATCCTCAAGATCCAAACATAATTGATCCACACATTTGGTTTAATATTGACCTTTGGAAACTAGCGTTAACAGAAGTGAAAAAAGGATTAATTGAATTAGATCCAGAGCATAAAGAAGAATACGAAAAAAATACCGAAGCATATTTTGCAAAGTTAGATCAATTAAAGAAATACGCTGAAGAACAAATGGCATTAATTCCGGATTCTCAACGTGTGTTAGTAACCGCTCACGATGCATTCAACTACTTTGGGGCTGCCTATAATATGGAAGTAAAGGGACTTCAAGGACTAAGTACGGACTCCGAATACGGATTAGGGGACATTCAACATATAGTGGATGTTTTAGTCGAACGTAATATTAAAGCCGTCTTTATTGAATCTTCTATTTCCGAACGCTCCATTCAAGCAGTGATTGAAGGAGCAAAGAAGAAAGGCCATGATGTATCCATTGGAGGAGAATTGTACTCTGATGCTATGGGTGAAGAAGGAACAGAAGAAGGTACGTACTTAGGTATGTATAAGCATAACGTCGATACGATTGTAGAGGCGTTAAAATAGGGAGGGTTCGATATGAATCCAGTAGAAGTAAAACAATTAACAGTCGCTTATCATAAAAAACCGGTTTTGATCGATGTGACTTTTTCCGTTCCAAGCGGAAAACTAATTGGGATTATCGGTCCAAACGGGGCAGGTAAATCTACGTTAATAAAAGCGGTATTAGGTCTTATTCCACGCGCTTCGGGAGAGATTACAATTTTCGGTGAAAAATATTCACCTAAAAAGAAAAAAGTTGGGTATGTTCCCCAACGCGGTTCTGTTGATTGGGATTTCCCAACGAACGCTTTAGATGTTGTTTTAATGGGACGGTATGGCCATATTGGATGGTTTCGCCGTCCTTCCAAAGAAGACATCGAAATTGCAATGGAATGCTTGCGACGGGTTGGTATGGATGGCTATGCCGACCGGCAAATAAGCCAATTATCAGGTGGACAACAACAACGGGTCTTTTTAGCACGTGCCCTAGCCCAAAATGCGGAAGTGTACTTCATGGATGAACCGTTTGTTGGGGTTGATGCTGCAACAGAAAAAGCGATTATCCAAATCTTAAATGATTTAAAGGCGAAAGGAAAGACGGTTTTAGTAGTTCATCACGATTTACAAACGGTGAAAGAGTATTTTGATTGGGTGTTATTGTTAAACAAAAAAGTTATTGCCCAAGGTCCAACAGAAGACGTTTTCACAATAGAAAATTTACAACAAACATACGGTGGCCGACTCTCCTTTTTAGAACAAAATTCCATGGTTATTCAACCGTAGTGAGGGAGAAACAATGGAAAAAATATGGACTTCAATCTTAACAGATGCCAATACGCAATGGGTTCTTCTTGGAACTTTGTTACTTGGGGTGGCTAGTGGTGTTTTAGGTAGCTTTGCACTGTTACGAAAACAAAGCTTAATCGGTGATGCGGTGGCCCATGCTGCCCTTCCTGGAATATGCCTTGCCTTTTTATTCATGGGCGAAAAACATATGCTCGGCTTGTTGGTAGGTGCCGCCCTTACTGGTTTGCTCGCTTCCTATTCGATTCAATTCATTTCGGGACATTCTCGTTTAAAAGAGGACACAGCGATAGGGCTTGTTTTATCTGTCTTTTTTGGCTTAGGTATTGTTTTGTTAACAAAAGTGATTCAATCATCTTCAGGAAATAAAAGTGGCTTAGACGACTTTATTTTTGGGCAAGCAGCATCCATGATTGCCAAAGACGTCCAATTGATGGCTGGCACTGCTGTTGTGTTAATTATAGTTACGTTTTTCCTTTTTAAAGAATTTAAAGTATCGACCTTTGATCCGCAATTTGCCCAAGGAATAGGGTTGCCTGTCGGGTTTTTAAACTTTTTATTTTCAACGTTACTTGTCATTACAGTGGTTATCGGGATTCAAGCCGTCGGGGTCATTTTGATGTCGGCAATGCTTATTATTCCAGCCATTTCGGCTCGGTATTGGACCGATTCGTTAGGTTGGATGGTCATTATTTCAGGAACGGTAGGTGCTATCTCTGGTGTTATTGGAACACTCATAAGCACCCTTGGGCGAAGTTTAGCGACTGGCCCATTTATCGTGTTAACGAGTACGACCATCTTTCTTGTGTCAATCTTATTTGCTCCTAAGCGCGGACTTTTGGCCAAGTGGTGGAGACGTAAGATAAACGACTGGCAACTTGCAGCAGCCAAAGTATTAATGATCTTGCTTGAACAAAATAAGCCGCTACCTTTTACTAAATTATCGGAACACGTACGGACAGCTTCATGGGAACTTTATTTCGTTTTAAAGAAATTGGAACGCCATGGCTGGATTGAAACGAAAAACGAAGCATACCAGCTTACCGATGAAGGAAAAGCGAAAGGTGAACAATGGCAAACGATTGAACGTCTTCGTGTGTTTGCGGAAATGTATCCTCAAACTTTATCGGTAAAAGAATCGCAATTGTTAGACCAAGCAACAATTGAAACGGTAAATGAACAAGCGGTTCGGCAAATGGAGAAGAAATTTCGTCAAAAAGAAGCTTTCCCCTATGTAACGAAGTATGCGTATTATTCAAAAGGAGAAGGGTCCTATGAGCTATGAAGCTTGGATTATTTTAACAGGATGTTTAGTCGGTATTTCTTGCGGCGTCATCGGGAGCTTTTTAATATTAAGAAAAATGGCGATGCTTGCGGATGCCATTAGTCATACAGTATTGCTCGGAATTGTTATGGCGTTTTTAATTAGCCATAGCTTAAATGGATTTTACATGCTTATCGGAGCTGCGGTCGCTGGATTATTAACAGCGTTTATCGTGCAGTTGTTTAACAGCAGTGGTATCCAAGAAGATGCGGCGATTGGTGTTGTGTTTACGTCAATGTTCGCTTTAGGGGTTATATTAATTTCTCTTTATGCTGAAAACGTTCATTTAGACGTCGAGCATGCGTTGATGGGTGAAATTGCGTTTGTTCCTTGGAATACTGTTGAACTTCCAATAATAGGTAGCACCCCGAAATCGGTTGTTATGCTTACATCTATTTTCATTTTGAATGTATTACTAATCCTTCTCTTTTACAAGGAATTTAAAATTACTTCATTTGACCCAGGTTTGGCTGCCGCAATTGGATTACCAACTATTTTTATTCATTATTTGTTAATGGGAATGGTTTCAGTTACGACCGTCTCAGCTTTTGATAGTGTAGGGGCGATTCTAGTCGTAGCGATGTTAATCGCACCTGGAGCTACCGCATATTTATTAACCGATAAATTTTCCAATATGCTTGTCTTAAGTGCATGTATTGGATGTATTGATGCCGTGCTTGGCTATTACACAGCTCGCTATTTGGACGTATCGATCTCCGGTGCCATGGCTACGATGGCGGGTATTGTCTTCTTACTTGTATTCTTATTTTCGCCTAAATATGGGCTTATTTCTAAATGGTGGTCCCAACGGTCCATCCGAATTCAGCAATAATTTGGTATCCTACCTTGTTAATTCCTTTGTATTATAGTAAACTTTTAATGATTCATGTTATTTCGTATAGGAGGGTAAGGGATGCCAACACCGAGTATGGAAGATTATATTGAACAAATTTACCTTTTAATTGAGCAAAAAGGTTATGCACGTGTTTCGGATATAGCAGAAGCTCTTTCTGTCCATCCCTCCTCTGTAACGAAAATGGTCCAAAAGCTTGATAAAGATGACTACCTTGTTTATGAAAAATATCGTGGGCTCGTGTTAACGGCCAAAGGAAGAAAAGTTGGAAAACGTTTAGTAGACCGTCACGAATTATTAGAGCAGTTTTTGCGACTGATAGGCGTCAAAGAGGAGAATATATATGAAGATGTGGAAGGGATAGAGCATCACCTCAGTTGGGACTCCATCGATCGCATCGGTGATCTCGTCCAATTTTTTGAAGAAAATCCGGAACGTGTTCAAGAATTACGAATCATTCAAGAAAAAAACGAACAAAATTCGTAAAGCTGCCCATTATAGGCAGCTTTTTCTTATTACCCATCCAAGAGTGGAAACTGATGAAACTCCTCTCCGCTTTCTTCGTTGTATAGCCGTTTATTTTTTACATATGCTCCTTGAATTAAGCCGTTTTCTGCTTCCTGCAATGCTTTTCGATACGAAATAATTCTTCCTGTATTCGTTTGAAAGCTAATAATGTCACCAAAATGATTTAATTGTACTTTTTCAATATATTCCATTGTTCTTTCCTTTCTTTTATTAGTTAGTATTAGTATATCCAATATGGTTTTGTCCATAAGGAAGGATTTAAAAGGGATACGAAGAAGTAAATAATACGATGTTTGCAATAAATGTTTTAAAGGAGATGGATATGGATACATCTTGGAAACAGAAAGCAGAGCAAGCATGGGATGAAAAGGCAAAGGATTGGCATAAACGTAGTAAAGACATGTGGGAAAGCGGAAGCCGAAAGTCGATTATTCCGTTGTTTACAAAGTTTGTACCAAAAGGACTAACCGTTTGTGATTTAGGATGCGGTGACGGGTATGGCTCTTACTTGCTTTCGATAAATGGCTATGATGTGATTGGCATAGACTTGTCCCACGAAATGGTGGATTTGGCGAAAAAGAGGGAACGAGATGGGCTTCGATTTGTCCAAGGGGATATTGGTAAAACCCCTTTTAAGGATGATTCATTTGACGCCTTGTTAGCCATTAATTCAATTGAATGGACGGAATCACCGAACGAAGTGCTACAAGAATGGAGACGTCTTTTAAAAACAGAAGGTTATCTAGTTGTTGGCATTTTAGGACCGACCGCTCATCCACGAACGAATAGTTTTGGACGTTTGTTAGGCGAAAAAGTGATATGTAATACAATGATGCCGTGGGAATTAGAACGATTAGCGACTTTACAAGGTTGGAAAAAGGTTGGAGAAGCGGGTGTGTACAAACGCGGGGTCACGGAAGCCCTCGTTAGTCATTTACCGTTAGAACTGAAACAAGCGCTAACCTTTATGTGGCTATTTGTTTTGCAAAAGTTGTAAAAAAGCTGGTTAAATACCTGCTTTTTTCGATTATATGGAATGAATCAAGTCGAATCTTTTACAAACTTCCACATTAGACGAATCATGTTCTTTCGATTCTAGACACATTTTTGGATTTAAATAATCTTATTTAATTACCAGACCGTTTTCCTCCATTCTAAACGCGAGCCACAAACGAATACAAATACTTTTCCCTTTTTTTCACTCTATAGAGTTATTTCATTTTCGGACATGCTAAAATGAGAGAGACTGCAGGATCGATTGGAGGAAACATCATGTTCACAGAAATAAAGGTAAAATCTGATATCGAAATAGCTCAAGAAGCGAAGTTACGTCCAATTACTGAAATTGCAGAAACGATTGGTTTATCCGACGATGACATCGAACTTTATGGAAAATATAAAGCCAAAATTTCGTTCAAAGCTATTGAACGGTTAAAAACAAAAGAGGATGGAAAAGTCATTCTTGTGACAGCCATTAATCCAACACCGGCTGGGGAAGGAAAATCGACGGTGACAGTCGGATTAGGAGATGCTCTTAATCAGCTAGGAAAAAAAGCGATGATTGCGATGCGCGAACCCTCACTTGGACCGACGATGGGGATTAAAGGGGGAGCAACTGGTGGTGGGTATGCGCAAGTATTGCCGATGGAGGATATTAACCTCCATTTTACAGGCGATATTCATGCGATAACAACCGCTAACAATGCGCTATCAGCATTTATTGATAATCATATTCATCAAGGAAATGAACTTCGTATTGACCAGCGAAGAATTGTTTGGAAACGCGTCTTAGATTTAAACGACCGTGCCTTACGCAAAGTAGTTGTTGGATTAGGAGGAGCTGGTCATGGCGTTCCTCGTGAGGATGGATTTGATATTACGGTGGCATCAGAAATGATGGCCGTCTTATGTCTCGCTACGAGCTTGTCGGACTTAAAAAAGAGGCTGTCTCGTATAGTTGTGGCGTACAATCTGGATAAAGAACCCGTCACGGTTAAAGATTTAGGTGTAGAAGGAGCATTAACCCTATTATTAAAAGACGCGCTAAAACCAAATCTTGTTCAAACAATTGAACATACCCCAGCACTTGTGCATGGTGGTCCTTTTGCTAACATCGCCCATGGGTGTAATAGTGTGATGGCGACAAGTACAGCGATGAAATTAGCTGATTATGTCGTTACAGAAGCTGGTTTTGGTTCTGATTTAGGAGCGGAAAAGTTTATGCATATTAAATCAAGAGCGTTAGGTGTGTCACCAAGCGCTGTCGTCATTGTTGCAACGGTTCGAGCCTTAAAAATGCACGGTGGCGTCAAAAAAGAACATTTAAAAGAAGAAAATGTAGCTGCTTTACAAAAGGGATTAGCCAATTTACAAAAGCATATAGAGACGATTCAACAATTTGGAGTCCCATTGGTTGTGGCGATTAACCGATTTATAACTGATACACAAGAGGAACTACACACGATAGAGCAATGGTGCACGGAACACGACTATCCATTTGCATTAACAGAAGTATGGGAGAAAGGTGGGGAAGGGGGTCGCTCGTTAGCGACAAAAGTGTTGGAACAAATAGAAAAAGATTCTCAAGCATTTGCCCCACTTTATGATGTTTCACAATCCATCGAAGAAAAAATTGAAGTCATTGCGACTACTGTTTACGGAGCAAAAGAGGTTGAATTTTCGGCCAAAGCGAAAAAACAATTATCCGAACTAGAGCGCCACGGATGGACCCATTTCCCAATCTGTATGGCGAAAACGCAATATTCCTTATCGGATGATCCAACTCTGCTCGGACGTCCATCTGATTTTACAATCCATGTCCGTGAACTTGTTCCTCGCTTAGGTGCTGGTTTTATTGTCGCACTAACAGGGGATGTGATGACCATGCCTGGATTACCTAAATATCCAGCCGCGTTTCAAATGGACGTCACTGAAAAAGGCCAAGCTATTGGATTATTCTAATAACGTAATAAAGGGGAGACTCACCAAAGCTCCCCTGTCTTTTCTATGTAAGATATGAGGTGATCGAATGTTTGACCCAACTGCTTTTGACAATATGAAAACGGTTCTCGAAGGTGCCGTTTATGATGCTGATTTAAGCGGTACGCTTTTAATTGAAAACCGGAAGGACGTTATCGACTTAGCGAGCCTATCTCGAGAATACGAAATTACGTTTCACCTTGCGTTGTGTGAAAAAGTACGAGCATCTATTTCATTAAAAGCAACTTTAGCCCAACTGGCATCCGAATTAATCCCCCGTTTAGGTTTGGAAAGCGGAGCCACAGTAACCGTATTATTTGAAGGACCATCTTCCTTTTTATCTTCCAAACTAAGCGTCATCCAATCGGTGTGGGGAGAATATGGAATATATGAAATTCGTCAAATTATTTCTACCTCCCACCCGAAAACAACAGAAATCATCATCCACTTTCCGAAACCTGTACAAGAAGAAATGATGAATGAACTTTTAGTTCAAGTAGAGATGATGAAGAAAACGTTGCAAAAATTGGCCCAAGAATCTTGAGAAGAGGATGGAGAGGAGAATACGGTATGATGGAAGTGATTCAAAAGGCGGAACAGTATGTCCAAATGAAATTAGGAAACGATTCGACCGGTCATGATTGGTACCATATTGATCGTGTTCGAAAATTAGCCCTATATATTTCTAACAAAGAACAAAAAGGAGATTCATTCATCATTGAGCTTGCGTCGCTCTTTCACGATGTGTTAGACGACAAATTAGTATCTGACGTCGAACGGGAAAAGCAAGAATTAATGGAATGGTTTGTTTTAAATCGTATTCCCTCTTCACAACAAAACAAAATTGTAGACATCATCGAAAAAATTGGATATAAAGGTGGCAACGAAGCACATTTATCGTCGATTGAAGGGCAAATTGTTCGCGACGCCGACCGATTAGATGCAATTGGGGCGATCGGTATCGCTCGAACTTTTGCATATGGTGGAAAAATCGGTCAACTAATCTATAATCCTTCTTTACCGATTCGCTTGGATATGACCGTTGAGCAGTACCGGAATGAGCGTACTTCGACGATTCATCATTTTTACGAAAAGCTGCTTCTATTAAAAGAAAAGCTTTTTACAGATACGGCAAAAACAATTGCTACCGAACGTCATGCCTATATGGAACAATTTTTACAACAGTTTTTTCGAGAGTGGAAAGGTGAGTTTGATGCTGAATATTGAACATCTATCAAAATCGTACGGTGAAAAACAACTATTTAAAGATATATCCTTTACCATTCAACCGAATGATCGAGTAGGTTTAATTGGTATAAATGGAACCGGAAAATCAAGTTTATTAAAATTGATTGCTGGACTTGATGACCCTGATGCTGGAACGATTGTCGCTCCTAAAGATTTTACCATCGGCTATTTGTCTCAAACCCCTGAATTAGCTAATCATTTAACGGTGATGGATCAAATCTTTCAAAGTTCTTCGCCGATCGTTCAACTAGCAAAAGAATATGAACAATTTCTGAAACGTTTTGAACAAGATCCATTAAATGAACGGTTACAAAAAGAATTGTCTGAATATCAAAAGAAAATGGATGCGTTGAACGCATGGGATGTCAGCGCACAAGCAAAAATTATATTATTCAAATTAGGAATTGAGCGTTTAGATCAAAAAGTTGGAGAACTTTCGGGTGGACAGAAAAAACGAGTGGCATTAGCTCAAGTACTAATTGAAACACCAGATTTATTAATTTTAGACGAACCGACCAACCATTTAGATGCCGATTCCATCAGGTGGTTAGAGGAATTTTTAGCGAAATATCCGAAAGCGGTGCTGTTAGTGACGCACGATCGTTATTTTTTAGATCGGACATGTAACCGAATCATAGAATTAGACCATGGACAAATATATACATATTCAGGAAATTATCGTGCATATTTAGAAGCGAAGGCGATGAAAGAAGAACAAGAATCACAAATGCTTACGAAAAAACAAAACTTATATCGAAAAGAGCTCGAATGGGTTCGTCGAGGGGCAAAAGCACGGACGACGAAGCAAAAGGCACGACTCCATCGGTTTGATCAACTAAAAGACGAAATAAATTCCCTTCGTCGAACGGAAGAAAAACTCGATTTTCAATTGTCTGGTTCGCGTCTCGGTAAAAAAGTGATTGAAATAAAAAATGCTAAGAAACGATACGATGAAAAAATCATTTTGGACGGTTTTTCTCTTTTAATAAATCCAGGGGATCGTATCGGGATTGTTGGAAAAAACGGCAGTGGGAAATCAACCTTTCTTCGAATCCTTACCCAAAAAGAGGTGTTAGATGAAGGTGAATTAATGATCGGTCCGACCGTTCGTATGGCCTACTATCAACAACAGCATGAAGATATGAATGAGCAGTTGCGCATGATTGAATACATTCGCGAAGAAGCCGAAGTCGTCCAGCTTAGTGATGGAACAACGATTTCTGCGGCACAAATGTTAGAACGGTTCTTGTTTCCGATGCACACTCATGGAACCCCGATTCGCAAGCTTTCCGGTGGGGAAAGAAGACGACTGTATTTACTTCGATTGTTAATGTCCCAACCAAATGTCTTATTGTTAGATGAGCCAACAAACGATTTAGATACGGAAACGTTAACGGTTCTTGAAGATTATTTGGAGGACTTTCCGGGTGTGGTCATTACCGTTTCCCACGATCGCTATTTTCTAGATAAAATTGCAGACCAGCTTCTTATTTTTAACGGAAATGGTTCAATCGATAGTTACATTGGTACTTATAGCGACTATTTAGCCGTTCAACATGCTCAAAAAGTGTCAAAAAAGGAAGAACAATCACCACCGAAGTCTTCCCTGCGTCCAAAAAAAGAAAAGAAAAAAATGACTTATTTGGAGAAAAAAGAGTGGGAAGAAATTGAAGGAAACATTATTTCTGTTGAAGAAGAAATTCAAGTTTTAGAGCAACAATTACATGAAACAGGCACGGATTTTGAAAAAGCTCAATACTTAATGAATGAATTAGAGGCACTTAATCAAAAGTTAGAGCAATTATATGAGCGTTTTGATTATTTGTCCCAATTAGTAGAATAAATAGAAGGGGCCAAAGGAACTGTGTGGAAACAAATGACGGAAGCAAGACAAAAAGGAAATCTTCTTTATAATAGACTCTGTTAAACGATACTGATGATATGTATACATTACGCTTGTGGCGGATGCTTTCCGCGGGCAAGGTGCAAG
>NZ_JBCNBW010000012.1:0-5622 GCF_050478865.1 Aeribacillus pallidus
CAAGTAAGGGTCTTGCCTGGCACGCTGTTCCCGCTGGAGTCGCCGCCGTATAAATAACTTGCTAAAAATCAAAAATGACATATAACATAGCCTTATAGGAAGGCTTATTGTAAAAATAAAAGGAGGTTATGCCATATGTCAATGGCTTATGAAGAATATATGCGTCAACTAGTTAAGCCGATGCGACAAGAACTTGTGCAAGCAGGCTTCCGTGAATTGACAACAGCAGAAGAAGTGGAACAATTTATGGAAAATGTATCAGGAACGACACTCGTAGTAGTCAATTCCGTTTGTGGTTGTGCAGCAGGACTAGCTCGCCCAGCAGCTACCCAGGCAGTGATGGCGAATGACAAAACACCAGATCATTTAGTTACTGTGTTTGCTGGTCAAGACCGGGAAGCAACAGCGAAAATGAGAGAATATTTTGTTGGGTATGAACCATCTTCCCCGTCCATGGCTCTTTTAAAAGGGAAAGAAGTAGTTCATTTCATTCCTCGTGAGGAGATTGAAAATCAATTTATTGAAGATATTATTAAAAATTTAACCGAAGCCTTTAACAAACACTGCTCGTAATTTTTAGGTGATGATATGTTTGTAACAACAGCAGGACGGACCAATGAAGAGATGATTGAACAAGCAAAAAAAGTCGCTAATGATCTCGGGTGTCTATACGTTCCCCGAAAGAAAAAAACGGTGAAACAACTAATGGGACGTTTAAACGACAGCTGTATCGTCGTTGGTAAAGAACGGATTGAGCTTCATCCATTGCTTGGTAAAGCCCCGTTCTTTTTTCATCCGAGTTCTGCGACGTTCCGGATGATTCGATTGTTACGAGGCGAAAAAGACCCATTAATTGAAGCTTCTCAGTTAACCAAAGGAATGACCTTTCTCGACTGTACGATGGGGATGGGATCAGATAGCATCGTGGCGAGCTTAATTGTTGGACGAACTGGCAATGTCACCGCATTAGAGGGGAACAAGTATATTGCTTATATCGTGCAAAATGGGTTAAAACGTTGGACATTTGACCACCAAGAAATGGATGAAGCGATGAGGAGAGTGCACGTTATTAACGAACGATACGAATCCTTTTTAAAAAAACAAAGGGATAACTCCTTTGATGTTGTTTATTTTGACCCGATGTTCGAACAAACAATTGATGAGTCATCTGGATTATCTGGGTTAAAACGATTGGCGATTTATGACGATATAACTGAAAACATGATCGAAGAAGCGTTACGTGTCGCTAAAAATAGAGTCGTTTTAAAAGATTACCACCGTTCGAGCCGGTTTAAACGGTTTGGATTTCACGTGTATCGTCGGCCATCGGCATCGTTTCATTACGGTGTCCTTACAAAAAACGAAAGATACTGAATCCGCTCAACCTGTATGAAATGCGGGTTCAGTATCTTTTTTTACAATTTTATTAATCGGTCACCGTTAAATAAACAAAATAAATAAGCATAAGAATAAATCCCACAGCGGCAAAAACACCCGTATCCATAAAAAACCTCCTTTTTCTTAATATTCTTTTATAGTATGTTTATACCCTTTTTGAATTATTTAGAAACTTTTTGGGGGAGAAATTCGTAGAAAAAAGAAGAAGAAATATAAAAGGAGAACTATTTGTGATGAAAACGTGGCTAAAACGTAGTTTAGTTGTCGTCATTTCTATTCTTACGTTAGGATTTATCTCCCCGTCCCATTCGCTTTGGACCGATCAAAACGATCACGACAAAGACAGTAAAAGGCAAAAAAGCGAAATACAGCACGAGCGGTCAGAATCCATTCAACTTACAGAATCCGAAAGTCATGACCGAAAACAATATGTATCCGCACTTCTTCAAGAAGCAGAAGCCCAAGTATACACCAAATTTGGTCCACGTATCAAAAGAAAAATTGAAGAGGAATTTCATCAAATGATTTGGCCTAACATGGAAGAAGTGATTTTATCATTTACAAACGCACTAAGTGATGAAGAGTTATTCTCTTTACGAATATCAAACACACCTGGTCGGGGAGAAAGCGAAAAAATTTTTCATTTGTACGATGATAAAACGAGCGAAGACCGTCTTCGAATTCACGTTCGAAGAGAGCACCCTCCTTTAGATGGTTATTATTTTCATTTTCATTACCATACATATAAAGATGGATTTACCGAGCATTTTTCTCTGGGGAAAATTTTTTGGGACCGAAATACGCCTCCTCATTGGATGTCAGCATAAATTGTTACTTGATTTAGAAGGAAAACTATGAAACAATTAAAAACTGATAACGGACAAGCAATGTCATTTAATGAGGAGGATTTTTTGAATGTCAACAATTTGGCAAGGGATGATTGAAACGTATGCCCAGTTTTTTGATTGGGATATGTGGATTCAAGTTTTGTCTGACCCTGTGAGCTGGGGATTAATTGGGACATTAGTTATATTAGAAGGACTGCTGTCTGCTGATAATGCGCTTGTTTTAGCGGTGATGGTTAAGCATTTACCGGAACAACAGCGGAGAAAGGCGTTGTTTTACGGATTATTAGGTGCTTATACGTTTCGTTTTATTGCTATCGGTCTAGGTTTATTTTTAATTAAAATTTGGTGGGTCAAAATTCTTGGTGCGGGTTATTTAGCATGGTTATCGATTAAATATTTTAAAGACAAGCGAACAGAGAAACAGGAAGAAGAATTTGAAGGAATAAATCAAAAAGGGATTCTTGTTCGGCTGTTCGGTACGTTTTGGGGTACGGTCGTAGCGGTTGAGTTAATGGACATTGCCTTTTCAGTCGATAGTGTTTTAGCAGCCTTTGGAATTAGCGATAAAGTTTGGGTTCTCCTGTTAGGTGGAATCTTAGGTGTCCTTATGATGCGGGGCGTAGCCGGATTGTTTTTAAAATTGATCGATCGCATTCCAGAACTAGAAACAACAGCCTATATCCTCATTTTCTTTATTTCTGTTAAAATGCTCCTTTCTGCTTTCCATATTCATATCGACCATACGACGTTTTTTATTATTGTTGTGGGAATGTTTGTTGTTACATTTATCCGCCATTATTGGACAACGAAGCGAAAAGAACAAAAACGATCCGACCTTTCTTTATAAGGTCGGATTTTTTTACTAAATGGTTAATAAAGGACTGTTATTCTGTTCAAGGGTACATAATAAAGGGCACTTTTTCCACTCATACAGACAGTTTCCTGGAATTTCCGGACAATTTAGAAGGTTAAGCGAACAGTTTTCCTCTAAATTTCGACAAATTTTGTCGATATACCTCTCTTTTTTTAGACAAATTTCTTTTCTTATGACCTAATTCGCCTTCTCTACTGACTTATTCTACTCCTATTTGACAAATAATCAGAACTTGACGGCACTTCCATGAATACAGCGCGAAGAGTTTCCAGTATTTTAAGAAGATTCGATGATTAAATCTTGATATAATGAATCTAGGAAACTAGCAACGTAGAAAGGAAGTAGAAAGGCAATGTTAAAAAAAGGAAAAGTTTGGTTCTTGTTATTATTTCTCCTTTTCGGTACGTATGAGCCTCCAACGGCCGTCGATGGAATCGCCTATTCCCAAACTTCCTTATATGAGCAACTACCCCTCCAATCTTCGGAATTGATTTCCCAATTAGTGATTTTACCGAATGAAACATATAATGAAAAAGCGGTGGAGTCCATTGTGAACCGATTAGACCGTTTGCCGCCTCAATTACTGGAACGAATTAATCATGAACAGATTAAATTAAAATTGTTTGTTGGAACGTTGACTGAAC
The DNA here is from genome assembly GCF_050478865.1 of Aeribacillus pallidus. Classification (NCBI taxonomy): domain Bacteria; kingdom Bacillati; phylum Bacillota; class Bacilli; order Caryophanales; family Bacillaceae; genus Aeribacillus; species Aeribacillus pallidus. The sequence continues at coordinate 3,765 of NZ_JBCNBW010000012.1, forward strand.
AAAAAAGCGCTTCCCATTTAGTGAATGTACAACCACGTGGGTACGAGCATACAGCACTAACTTGGGACGATGTACCAGGAATCGGAGGTAGTAAAATTGTCTTAGTAAAAATCGGACATAGTGATCAAGGGATGGGGCATGGTTCCGTAAATTTAGAGCTACATGAATTAGCCCATTCCATTCAACGTTATGTGTACAATGATATATCCATTCAAGGCGAATTTTTATCCATTTGGAAAGAAGAAGTACGACGGATTTTTCCAAAACAGCCGTATTTTATTAACTTTCCGGAAGAATACTTTGCAGAAACGTTTGCCATGTTTTATTATAATGAAGAAACGAAAGCCGTTTTAAAGGAGAAAGCGCCAAAGACGTTTTCTTTTTTTAAGAAGTTTGAAAATTTGTAAAGGGTGAAGCGGATGAGACAATATTTAGACTTAATGAAGCACGTATTAGAACATGGTGTTCAAAAGAATGACCGAACAGGTACAGGAACAATCAGTACATTCGGTTATCAAATGCGCTTTAATTTACAGGAAGGCTTTCCGTTATTAACAACAAAAAAATTACACTTAAAATCGATTATTCACGAGCTGCTTTGGTTTTTAAAAGGAGATACGAACGTTAAATATTTGCAGGAAAACGGTGTCCGTATATGGAATGAATGGGCAGATGAAAACGGTAACTTAGGGCCAATATATGGTTTTCAATGGCGCTCATGGCGCACGCGGGACGGAAGAACGATTGACCAAATCGCAAATGTGGTGGAACAAATTAAAAAGAATCCTAACTCTCGCAGATTAATCGTAAGTGCTTGGAATGTTGGAGAAATAGATGAAATGGCCCTGCCCCCATGCCACGCGTTATTCCAATTTTACGTAGCTGATGGAAAGTTGTCGTGTCAATTGTATCAACGGTCGGCGGACGTGTTTTTAGGTGTACCGTTTAATATCGCCTCCTATTCATTGTTAACGATGATGATCGCTCAAGTTTGTGACCTCGAACCGGGAGAATTTATTCATACGTTTGGGGACGTGCATATTTACTCTAATCATTTAGATCAAGTGAAATTACAATTAACACGAGAACCACGACCGTTACCAAAAATGAAAATTAATCCAAACGTCAAAGATATTTTTTCATTTACATATGATGACTTCCAATTAGTCGATTATGATCCACATCCTCATATTAAAGGGGAAGTGAGCGTATGATTTCGTTTATTTGGGCGATGGACGAAAACCGGTTAATAGGAAAAAATAATCAGCTTCCATGGCATCTTCCCGAAGATTTAAAGTATTTTAAACGAGTCACCATGGGGCATCCAATTGTGATGGGACGCAGTACCTTCGAGTCGATAGGCAAACCGTTACCTGGCCGAGAAAATATCATTTTAACTCGTGATGATAGATACAAAGCCGAAGGATGTACGATACTCCATTCGTTAGAGCAATTATTAGATTATATCGACGAGAAAAATGACGAAGTGTTTATTACAGGGGGCGCACAAATTTTTCAATTGCTTCTTCCTTTTGCCGATCGCTTATACGTGACGCGAATTCATTATTCGTTTGAAGGAGACACGTATTTTCCAGACATTGATTGGTCAGACTTTCGATTAGTTAAAAGAGAAAAAGGGCCCAAAAATGAAGAAAATCCGTATGATTATGAATTTGAAATATACGAACGGTTTAAGTAAAACTTGTCGCTTGTTTGCGGCAAGTTTTTTAAAAAAATGGCTCTACCCTAAAATAACTGTGGATAACTTTTACTGTTATTACATTCATCGATGTGCTAAGGGCAATTGGCATGAATGTCTGTTAAATGATACTGTTGGTATTTATACATTACGCTTGTG
>NZ_JBCNBW010000013.1:0-29360 GCF_050478865.1 Aeribacillus pallidus
ACGCTCAAGTATGGGTCTTACCTGGCACGCTGTTCTCGCTGGAGTCGCCGCCTTTCGCTTCATGTAAACAACTTGCTAAAAATCAAAAATGACATATAACACAGCCTAAAAAATAAATGACAGATGGTTTAATTAATAAAAAAGTGGGAATAAAAAAATAAAAAAGGAAGAAGAGTTATGTGTGGACGCTATACGTTAATCGTCGAACCAAAACAATTAATAGAGGAGTTTCTCATTGACCATTTTCCTGAGGAATTTGACCTTCGCTATAATATTGCACCCACTCAACCGGTGTTAGGAGTCGTTGAGCGGGGCGGCGTCCGAAAGGCAGGTTATTTCCAGTGGGGGCTCATTCCATCATGGGTAAAAGACAGAAAAGCTTGGATGCCATTAATTAATGCTCGAGCAGAAACGCTGCAAGAAAAGACGAGTTTCAAATCGTTGATTCATCGACGACGAGCGTTGTTGCTCGCAGATAGCTTTTACGAGTGGGGGCTTGTGAACGGAGTAAAGGTACCGTTTCGAATCATGCGGAAAGATAGCCGTCCATTTGCTTTTGCAGCCCTTTGGGACCGACATGTCGAGGGTAGGGATGAAAAGGTGACGTGTACCATTCTTACAACGGAAGCGAACGAGTTTATGAAATCGGTTCATCACCGGATGCCCGTCATTTTAATAACCGAAGAGGAAAGAAAGCGGTGGCTTGACGTGGAATCATATACGTTCCATGACACCACTGATTTTCTACAACCACTTGCAAACGATATGCTGATAAAATATCCGGTGCGACCGATTGTCAATTCTCCAAAAAACGATGTTCCTTTGTGTATAGAAAGGGATGAATCTGTCAAAATTTAATTGATTTTTTCGCATTTTACGACAACATTTGCAAATGTTTTAGGTTATAATAAAATCAAACGGGTGAAAAAGAGGATTGATATTTTGTTATTAAAAAACCTTGAGTTCAGAACGAATGTTGGACAGAAGGTAAAAATCTTGGATATCCCAGTATTGGAGGAAGATAATCCGTTATTTTTTAAAGTAAATGCACGATTACAGTTGTTTTTATCACAAATTCACCACCAGTCCAGTCCAAAAAAAGTGTACTCGTTCCGTGAGTACTTAAAGAAAGTGTTAAAATGGACGGAATATGAACAAATTTATCAAGTGAACGTATTAAAAAATAATGCATAAGCACGCCGTTTAGACGTGCTTTTTGTTGTTTTTTTTGAATATGATGGCATAAAAGATATAATAATTGAGAGTAGATAGATAGGAAGTGAAATTTTTGGCAAATATTCGTATTGTCACCGATTCGACAGTAGATTTACCGAATGAACAAATTGAAAAATTAAACATCCATGTTGTACCACTTACCATCACAATTGATGGTCAATCGTATTTGGATCGAACAGAAATTACGCCAACAGAATTTATCGAAAAAATGAAGCAGTCTTCGGAGCTTCCGAAAAGTTCCCAACCATCGATTGGTCGCTTTCAAGAAGTCTATGATCAATTGGCAGATGAAGGGTATGAAGTAATTTCCATTCATCTTAGCGGTAAATTAAGCGGAACCGTTCGGACGGCAGAGCAGGCTGCACAATTGTCGAGGGCCAACGTGACTGTCGTAGATTCCTTCTTTATTTCGTTAGCGTTAAGCTTTCAAGTATGTGAAGCTGCTAAAATGGCACAACAAGGTTATTCAAAAGAAGAAATTATTCAACGAATTACTGAAATTAAAGAAAATACGTCATTGTATGTCGTTGTTAGTACATTGGAAAACTTAGTAAAAGGCGGTAGAATTGGTCGCGGACGTGCCCTGATCGGTTCCTTATTAAATATTAAACCGATTGCTTGTTTAGAAGACGGTGAATATTCTCCAGTAACACAAGTTCGTAGTCAATCGCAAATCATTAGGTTTCTATTAAACGAAATGTTGAAAAAAGTGGCTGGAAAAGCGATTAAAGGAGTAGGTATTGCTCAAGCAGATGCGGTCGATCTCGCTATGAAACTAAAGGAAAAAGTAGTTGAACATACCGGATTTGAAAATGTTCAAATTGTTGATACGACCCCAGTCATCAGCGCCCATACGGGAACAGGGGCGATTGGATTTATGTTTTATGCAGAGTAAATAAAAAGTGACCAGATTTTTCTGGTCACCTTTTTTCGTTAACTAGGAAATGGAGTAGGTGTTGGGGGAGCATATCCTTCTTGATATATTGAATCAATGGCTTGGCGAATTTCTTTTACCGAATGTCCTTGTTGGAACATATATATTGATTGATTAGCAATCTCTAGACATACGTTACATTTTGTTCCATGGTCATCCCAAACAACAGCATGTCCACTTTGTTCATAAATAAAGCAATCATAATTGTTTTTATGATTGGCGGAAAGCGCACATCCGCAATAGCAAGGGATATATTTAAGCACATGTTCGTGATTTGCAGCCAATTGATAGATAGTTTGGATTTCTTGATGTGCGGCCTGTAAAAACTTAGGAAGTTCATTTTTAGATAAAGTTTTTTCACGAATATCCCCATGTTCGGTATGGGTAACGGAAGATGAATCCTCGGTACTTTGTAAGGAACAAGCAGATAACACTAGGAATAGTCCGAAGAGGAGAAGTAGATAGTAGGACAAGTATTTTTTCATAAGCACAACTCCTTTTCGTATATACTAACATCATCATAGCATAAAAGGGTTTCAATGAACCATTTATTTTGCGCTTGATAACTCTGGATAAACCTGCATACAATAACTTTTAATAGGTACAGCAACGGTTCGGTAAAATGGAGCAAACTTTTAACAATTTTGTGACATAAACTAAAGAAACGACTTTTACATCCGACGAATCGATGGCCGGAAGGTGTTAAGGGGGGGATAATATGCCTAAGTGGTTATTCGTTACTATTTCATTTTTTTTTACATTATATGGGTGTACCTGGACTGGAGCAACTACCCATGTCTTTAAGGAGACATCTATTGTAGAAAAAGAGGAACCACCTAAAGACTTTATACCGAAAGAAGTGGCGATTGTGGCCATAGGAGATTCGTTAACCAAAGGGGTTGGAGATCGTACAAACCGTGGAGGGTACGTTCCATATTTACAACAGAAATTAGAATCTTTAAAATCGGTGAAAGAGGTCACATTTGAAAGCTTTGGTGTGAGAGGTCTCCGTTCGGATCAGCTGTTAAAAAAATTGGACAAAGATAAAACAATGAAAAACGCGTTGAAAGAAGCAGATATCGTTATAATTACCATTGGTGGGAATGATGTGATGAAAGTGTTTCAAAAGCATATTACCCACTTAAAACTATCATATTTTGAAGAAGCAAAAGTGGAGTATGAAAAGCGTCTTCAGAAAATCATTCAACACATTCGTAAAGAAAATAAAAACATTGGCATTGTGCTTGTGGGGTTATATAACCCATTTCACTTATGGTTTTCGGACATTAAAGAAATAGATGCCATTATTCGTAATTGGAACGAAACTGGAAAAAGGGTAATCATGCAATATCCGCAAACATCCTTTGTTTCGATAGAAGAAGTTTTTTATAATAAAGAAGATGAGTTGTTATATGACGATTATTTTCATCCGAATGAAAAGGGCTATGCATTCATTTCAGAACGGTTATTTTACGTGTTAGAGAAAGACCTCTTTCATCTAACAGAAAACATCGAATGATGAAGGTAGAGGAGTAACAATGAAGAACAAATGGAAAGGGATTTTTTTAGTCTATGTAGTCGTACAGTTGATTGCAATTTCCATTTTTCTCGTTTGGATAACTCGTCCGGTTGAAAAAAAACAAGTAACGGACATGCCAAAGCGTGAAGGAATTGCGATCGAACTACAAACCACAAAAGAAGATGTCAATGAAATGATAAAACATTATTTAGAAAAAGAAAATATTTCTTCTCCTGTACAATTTGACGTGTATTTAACGGATAAGGTCGAGTTATATGGATCGCTTCCAGTATTTTCGGAAGAAATTCAATTTAAAATGACCTTTGAACCAATGGCATTAGAAAATGGTGATTTACTATTAAAACAAGAATCTGTTTCAGTTGGGAATTTAAACTTACCTGTCTCATTTATTCTGAAACTCATTCAAAAATCTTACCACCTACCAACATGGGTATCGATTGATCCAAAAGAAGAGGAAATTTACGTGTCCATGAGAGAATTGAACATTCGAGACGATTTAGCAATCTATGCCCAAACATTCGATTTAAAAAATAACGATATTTCGTTTTTACTTCAAATCCAACCATAAAGAACAGGTAGCCTATTTTGTGCTACCTGTTCTTTATGACATCCAGCGTAATCCTTTTGGATAAAAGTTTTTTAACGTTCCTTTTGCTTCTTTCGCCCAACCGATGGAATATCCGTCAATGGTCATCAATATCCAACCGCGATCTTTTTCGCCCGGTAACGTCTCCCCACGTAAATATCGGACCCATTCATCCGATTTTGTCGATAAATCGATTTGATGCTGTACTTGCGCTGGTTTAAGGTGCAGCGCGAAGGCATGATTTGGCTCAAATCGATTCTTTTTCATCTCGCCTAAGTGTAATCCTGGACGTATGACCTTTATTTTTGAAAAATCTGGGCAATCAAAAGGTAAAGAGTATAAATGTTGTTTTTGTAAATAGAATTGATTGGCTTCAAATTGGAGAATGTTTTCTTTTACAAACTGTTCATACTCTTTTAACTGGGCTTTTTTCAACCGAGAGCGAAATGGTTGGCTTTCGTATTCCGGTCCATCTGTTTTTTGTAATTTAGCAACGAAGTGTCCCTCGCCTTTGACATAATGAGGCCATAGGCGAGCTGTCAGTTTGAGATGTTTGTTATGCGAGCTAGTCCAGTCGGGCCGTCCCGGTTGAATCCCATGTTCTTTTTGGATGTTTATAAGTTTCATTTCTGGATATTCCTTTAAAACATAATCAATCGTTTGTTCATTTTCTTCAGGAGAAAAGGTACAAGTAGAATAAACTAAAATTCCTCCTGGTTTTAACATTTGAATGGCATGTGCCAAAATTTGTTTTTGTTGCAATGCACATTGATTGACATGTTCTTCACTCCAAAATTCAATCGCCACCGGATCTTTTCGAAACATCCCTTCACCTGAACACGGGGCATCAACTAAAATTTTGTCAAAATAGCCAGGGAAGTTTGCGGCTAATCGTTCAGGGGTTTCGTTAGTTACTAACGTATTATTTAATCCAAAGCGTTCAATATTTTCAGATAAAGCTTTTACCCGTTTTGGATGAATTTCGTTTGCTACTAGCAAACCCTGAGGGCCGAGAAAAGTCGCCAGCTGTGTCGATTTCCCACCAGGTGCGGCACATAGGTCAAGAACTTTTTCCCCTGGTTGTACACCTAGATTTTGGGCGACAAACATCGCACTTGGCTCTTGAATATAATATAGGCCTGCGGCATGATAAGGATGCTTTCCTGGATAATCTTTTGACTCATCGTAATAATATCCATTTGGTACAAACGGGATTGGGGTTAACTGAAACGGGTTGAGCTGTTCCCATTCTTCTTTCGTTATTTTCTGTTCGTTTATTCGTAAACCGGACGTTTTGGGCTCGTTGTATGTTTCTAAAAATAATTTTCCTTCTTCCCCAAGCAGATGGTTCATTTTATTGATAAAAGGAATTGGTAAATTCAAAGGGCAAACTCCTTTCTTCCACATTCATTCACCATTATGAACGGGGAAAAGGAAAAACGCAACCTCCCTTCCCATTATCCAAATGTATAAGCCGAATATTTTCCTTTTTTCCAAATCCTTGTTGATTAAATATACATACCCATTGAAAAAATTAGTGGAGGATGTATCCACCTAAAAGTGAATTAGACCATACTAAAATGGATTTATATATGGCGTGTGAAACGTGTATAAACATTCATTCAAAGGATGTCTAACTTGCAAAACAACCTTTATTTGGTTAGTATGTAGTTCGGAGGGTGAGTACAATGTTTAAAAATTTATTTAAAAAAAATAAGACGGTTTCATTTGTAGCCCCAATGACGGGCAAAGTTATTCCATTAGAAGAAGTGCCAGATCCGGTATTTTCCCAAAAAATGATGGGGGACGGTTTGGCGATGGATCCAACCGAAGGAGTTGTTTATGCACCTGTTAACGGTGAAATTGTTCAACTTTTCCCAACAAAACATGCGATAGGTATCAAAACAAAAAACGGTTTAGAAGTGTTAATTCATATTGGAATTGATACCGTATCGATGAATGGTGAAGGTTTTACCGCACATATACAAACAGGGGATAAAGTAAAACAAGGAGATCCATTGATTTCGTTTGACCTTGATTTAGTAAAAGAAAAGGCGAAAAGTACCATTACACCAATGATTATTACCAATGGTGATGTTGTAGAGTCGCTAGAGAAGAAAGATGTCACTGAGGCAAATGCGAAAGAACAAGAATTGATGACAGTAAAAGTAAAATAATTTAGCAGAGGAAGTAGGCAAACACACAAACGTATACAAGGCAACTATCATACCGTAGTAAAAAATACAAAAAGATATGAGGAGTGAAAGGTATGTACTACGGTCAAGATTGTTGCGGGTATGGATATGGTGGGTATGGTTATCCGTGTGGGGTTGGAAATACGTTTGCGTTAATTGTTGTATTGTTCATTTTACTCATCATTATTGGTGCTGTTTGCTACTTCCCGAGGTAAGAGATAAAGTGTCCTATTACGTTAGGACACTTTTTCATTTTCAGTTGAAAAAAGGGTATGGGTGATGAATAAACACAAAGTGATTGTCGTGAATGGCTGTAAGTAAAATAACATAATAAGAATATAGATATAATTGACAAAAAGTTCCGATTACAATGTGTAAAACTCATTACATTCTAAAGATATGACGAAAAAATCATTGGTATTGAATAACGAATCTTCATATTAAAAAAGAGCTGAAAGGTATTTCTACCTATTCAGCTCATTATTCATTTATATTTTAAAATTGGAAATGAGATCACGGAGTTGTTCGGCTTGTTTAGAGAGCTCGTTAGCCGAAGCTGTCACTTGTTCCATCGCGGCGGAACCTTCTTCTGATGCAGCTGCGGTTGTTTCCGTATTGACCGCGGTTGCTTCAGCAATTTCATTCACTATGGCGAAGGAGCGAGCTACTTCATGACTTAATTCCATCGTTTGTTGAATTTGTTTAACCATTTCATCAATAATCAATGAAGTATGGTTCGAATAATGTAAAATGTGATCAAGATTTTCTGTCGTTTTGTTTGATATTTCTACTCCGGAGATGACTTCTTTAACTCCTTGTTGATTTTGCTTTACAATTGTATCGACTTCTTGTTGAATTGAATGAATAATAGCAGTAACCTCTTTAGCTGCATGTTGCGATTGTTCGGCTAATTTTCTAATTTCATTGGCTACAACGGCAAAGCCTTTACCATGTTCTCCAGCACGAGCTGCTTCAATGGCAGCATTCAGTGCCAATAAATTCGTTTGATCAGCAATATTGGTAATCGTTTGAATAATTTTTGTGATTTCTTTTGACCGTTCCCCAAGTGACTCTACAGTTGCTGTCGTATCAGCCATTGTTTCCTCAATGTTCATCATAATGAGAGCCGCTTGTTTTACTGAATCTCCACCATTTTGTGCTGCTTGCCGCATATCATTTGCTGATTGTTTTACCCTTTTCGCATTTTCATCGAGTAAGCGAGCGGATTCTTCTAAAACATTCATCTTTTCAAGGGATTCGTGCATTTTTAATGATGTTTGTTCACTACCGGAGGCAATTTCCCCTGTTGTTTCAGCAATCGATAAAATGGTTTTGGATGTTTCTTCCGCTGATGCGACCAGCTCTTGACTACTTGCAGAGACGTTTTCAGCAAGTTTTGTTACTTCCCGAACTAAATTTCCAATTCCTTCAATTAATAAGTTCGTATCTTGGGCTAACTGAGCCAACTCATCTTTCGTATGTACTTCAATGCGTTTTGTTAAATCTCCTCCAGCATTCGCAATTTCCACGATAGACTCACTAATTTTTTCAACATTTGTTTTAATTCGTTTTGATAACGTTATTCCAAAGAAAATCGATAAAAGAATAGCTAAAATTGATAAGGCAATCGTGACGAATTGAGCGATCGATACTTGATGATGTAGGGCTTCAATCCGCTGTTTCGATAAAGATTTTTCTTGTTCAATGACCGCTTCAATCTCGGTTCGAATTTGGTCCATATAATTTTTACCTTGGTACGATTCTACCATACTAAAGGCTACATCACGTTCATAATAGCGTCGTGTTTCAATAACTTTATCAATCCATCCCATCCAAAAATGGTAGAATTTTTGAATCGCTGCCAGTCGTTCAAGTTGGTCTGGTTGTCCTTTCAACAAATTCTCCAAACTTTTCATCTTTTCTTCAACGACTTCTTTCCCTTCGTTGTAAGGGGTTAAAAACTGATCATCGCCAGTGATGACGAAGCCGTGTTGCCCTGTCTCAATATCGACAAAAGCTTTGGAAAGTTCTTGCACCTCATTATGTACAGTCAAGTCATGTTCGACAACGTAATCAATCTCTCGTTCTAGCTTTTTCATATTTACATATGATGTGAGCGTTAGCCCAATTAAAACGACTGAAAGAATCCCAAACGAAAGTAACACTTTCCCGCGAATCGTTGAGAAATAGCTTGTAGATGGAGCGGGGATGATCGATTTAGGTGAATTTTGACGACGCTTCAGTGAAAACTTTGGAAGACGGATACGAGGAAATTTTAGTTTTGTTATTTTTTTGAAGTAAATCCGCCTCATCGTATTCCCCCCTTTGTGTGTCTTGATAAAAGTTTAAAATATTTATCAATATTTTAAACTTTTTGTCAAAAATTATCTAGTAATTAGTTGATTTTTACAAAAATGTCAGAATGAATTGTCGTTTTAGAGAGGGACCAGTAATCATTTCATTTAAGGTTTTGTCCATCGAATGAAAGATTTCTTTCAATTACTCATAGACATATAGAAAGAAAGGAAGGAAAGGGGAGGGGGGCGCTTGTGCCACGTTCACGGCTAATTAAACCAATTATTGACCGGACGTACTCGGTCATTGACTACGGAAAAGGTGTTTACTTATACGATATGAACGGCAATGAGTACTTAGATGCCTGTTCTGGAGCAGTAACAGCCAATATTGGTCATGGTGTTGAAGAAGTATTACATGCAATGGCTGAACAAGCAAAAAAAGTAACGTTTGTATACAGGTCCCAATTTTCAAATGCACCAGCAGAGATATTAGCATCTAAACTATGTGAATTAACAAATGAAATCTATCCTTGGGTTTTTTTTGTCAACAGTGGATCGGAATCGACCGAAACCGCCTTAAAAATTGCTGTCCAATATTGGCAGGAAAAGGGGTTGCCCCAAAAAAGAAAAATCATTTCGCGCTGGATTAGTTATCACGGAATTACGTTAGGGGCCTTATCCATGTCCGGTCACTCTACCCGAAGAGAACGTTTTGATGCCATTTTAGAAGCGTGGCCTGTGATTGAACCTCCTTACTGTTATCGCTGCCCTTTTGATAAAACCTATCCTTCCTGCCGTCTTCATTGTGCAAATCAGTTAGAAACGATGATTAACCGTATAGGTGCTGATCATATCGCTGCCTTTATCTTTGAACCGGTTATTGGAGCTTCAGGAGGTGCCATTACACCTCCGGATGGATACTTGGAGCGAATCCAAGAGATATGTCGAAAATATAACATACTCCTTATTGCTGACGAAGTGATGACTGGATGTGGTCGGACTGGTTTTATGCTCGCTTGTGATCATTGGAATATACGACCGGACATTGTCACATTAGGAAAAGGTTTGAGCGCTGGATATTCCCCATTAGCTGCTGTTTTAATGACTGATCAAGTCATGGAGCCTATATTAAAAGGGTCAAAAATGATCATGAGTGGTCATACGTATAGTGGAAATCCATTATCATGTGCGGCTGCATTAAGTGTATTAAGTTATTTAGAAAAAAACCGAATCATCGAAGGGGTACAAGAAAAAAGTGATTACTTTACTCAAAACTTGCATCAACTAAAGCAGAAATACAACTTTATCGGTGATATACGAGGGAAAGGGTTGCTTTGTGGAATTGAGTTTGTTCAAGATGTGGCAACAAAATCACCATTTCCTCAGGAAGCCCTTTTTACAAACATGGTCCTTGAGAAAGGGTTTGAAAATGGAATTATTTTATACCCTGCTTCTGCTGGACTTGATGGAAAACACGGGGATGCCATATTGGTGGCACCGCCATTAACGATTACGAAAAAAGAAATCGATGAACTTATGACGCGTTTAGAAAATGTATTTATTGATATAGAAAAAGAGCTTTCGAAAAAGGTGGGTAACGATGGGGAAGGAAAAGAAAAATCATAAAATAGCTTCAATTGACGAAGCGTTAACTTATTTTTATGATGGGATGTCGATTATGTTCGGGGGGTTTGGAGGAGTAGGTTCACCGCCTACGCTTATTCATTCTATTTGGGAAAAAGGAGTAAAGGACTTAACACTTATTGGTAACGATACAGGGTTTCCCAACATAGGTATTGGACGCTTAATTACAGCTGAGCGAGCAAAAAAAATTATCGTGTCACACATTGGTTCCAATCCCAATGCAGGAAGGTTAATGACAGAAGGAAAGCTAGAAGTAGAATTTAGTCCGCAAGGGATATTGGCTGAAAGAATACGGGCAGGTGGAGTCGGTTTAATCGGAATTTTAACAGATATCGGATTGGATAACGAATGGTTGTCGAAAGGAAAAACGTTTGTTCAAATTAACGGAAAAGACTATGTATTTGAGCCAGCATTAACAGCGGATGTCAGTATCGTCTATGCCAAAAAGGCCGATCCATTAGGGAACCTTGTCTATGACAAAACGGCACGAAATACGAACCCACTAGTTGCGATGGCAGGCCACTATACGATTGTGGAAGCAGAGGAAATTGTCCCGGTCGGAGAGCTATCACCTGAAGAAATTGTCACGCCAGGTGTATTTGTTGATATGATAATCCGATCGGAAGGGGTGAATTGGAAATGGGCATGGGAATAGAAGCGCGACATCGAATGGCGAAAAGGGCTGCAAAAGAAATTCAGCCAGGTATGGTTGTCAATTTAGGGATTGGGATTCCGTCCCTAATACCGAATTATTTACCGAGTACAGAAGGGATCTTATTTCAAGCTGAAAACGGAATTTTAGGAATGGGGCCAAGCCCAATAAAAGGAGAGGAAGATGCCCATTTATGTAATGCTGCTGGATTTCCAGTTACGTTACTTCCTGGTGGAAGTTATTTTGACTCAAGTATTGCTTTTGGCATCATCCGAAAAGGGAAAATCGACATTACCGTTCTTGGAGCGTTACAAGTAAGTCAGAAGGGTGATTTAGCAAATTGGATTGTACCAGGAAAGCGGGTGCCAGGAATCGGAGGAGCGGTTGAACTAGCCGCTAAAGCTAAGAAAGTTGTGGTCGTGATGAGTCATACGAGTAAAGACGGCCAATCGAAAATTGTTCCCAACTGTACGTTGCCATTAACGGCGAAGAAGTGCGTGGATCTGATTATTACGGAGAAGGCGGTTTTTCGATGTACATCAAAAGGGTTGGAACTGATTGAAATATATGCAGATGTGACGTTAGAGGAATTGAAAGAAACGACAAAAGCTCCATTTGTCATATCGCATTCTTTAATAAAATTGGGTGAAGGGGAAGTGGGGGAGAGCCAATGAATGACATTCAACAAAAAATCCACCAATGGCTTCAACATCATCGCGATGATGGGATTCGGTTATTACGACGGCTCATACAAGAAAATAGTACACGAGGAAATGAAGGAAAGGCGCAAGCGATTATTATAGAAAAGTGTCGGGAATTAGGACTTTCGCTAGATATTTGGGAAGTAGATATCAATGAAGTACGTTCCCATTCGTTTTTCCGTTGCGATCGTCATGACTTCTCAGGAAATCCTAATGTCGTCGCCTTGTGGAAAGGGACAGGTGGAGGAAAATCTATTATTTTAAATGGACATATCGATGTCGTTCCTGAAGGAAATGAAAACGATTGGATGTTTGACCCTTATGGTGCACACATTCAAAACGGAAAGCTGTTTGGACGAGGTTCTACGGATATGAAAGGGGGAACTGTCAGTCTTCTGTTAGCGATTGAGGCGTTGAAAACGCTCGATATTCGCTTAAAAGGAGATGTGATTTTTCAAAGCGTTATTGAAGAAGAAAGTGGAGGAACCGGCACCTTATCCGCTTTAGTGAGAGGATATACAGCGGATGCTGCCATTATTCCTGAGCCAACTAATATGAAACTATTCCCTAAACAACAAGGTTCCATGTGGTTTCGAATAACCGTGAAAGGAAAGGCAGCCCATGGGGGAACAAGATATGAAGGTATAAACGCAATTGAAAAAGCGATGTACATTATTCAAGGGTTACAACAATTAGAAAAAAGAAGAAACGAACGAATCACGGACCCGTTATATGATGGAATCCCCATTCCTATTCCGATTAATATAGGTAAAATTCAAAGTGGGACATGGCCTTCATCTGTGCCCGATGTAGCTATTATTGAAGGAAGAATGGGAGTGGCACCTAATGAGACTTTACACGAAGCAGAACAAGAAATGGAGCAATGCTTAAAACAACTGATGGAACAAGATGAGTGGCTCAACCAACATGCTCCAAAATTAGAATGGTTTGGTGGTCGTTGGCAACCAGGAGATATTGAGATCGACCATCCCATCATGAAAACTGTGGAAACAGCATTTCAACAAGTGATGGGTTATTTGCCAATGATTGAAGCTTCCCCATGGGGAACGGATGGTGGCATTTTGTCTAAAGGTGGCGGCATTCCTGTCGTCGTTTTTGGCCCAGGTACGACAGAGTTAGCACACGACGCCAATGAAAGTATTGTCCTCGACCGAGTGTTTGAAGCGGCCGAAATTATTGCGTTAACGATGATCGATTGGTGTGGGCTCGAAGAGTGAATATATGATTAAGAAGGAATTTATGAAAAGTTCAGTGAAAGTAGGAATTGTTTGACGTTTTTATCCAATCGTTTATAGGATAAAAGAGTAATAGAAAACATCCACCCTTCGTTTACGCTTAAGGAGGTTTCGAAATGAAGCAGTTGTTATGGATTAACGGAGAACACGTGGAAGGTGAGATATCCGAACCACTATACTCCCCATATTCTAAAGAAATGATAAGTGAAGTAGCGAGAGCATCAAAAGAACAATTTCATGAAGCGATTCAAGCAGCACATGAAGCGTTTCCTACATTTAAATCCATACCAGCTTTTAAACGGGCTGAAATTTTAGAAAAAGTGGTTGCTTTTTTAAAAAGAGACCGCGAGGAATGTGCTCGTCTGATTGCCCAAGAAGCAGCAAAACCAATAAAAACTGCCTTGGCGGAAGTCGACCGAACGATAATGACGTATACGTTTGCAGCACAAGAGGCTAGACGAATATACGGGGAAACGATTCCGCTAGATGCGGCTCCTGGCGGCGAAGGACGCGTTGCCTTTACAGTCCGAGAACCACTTGGTGTGGTTGCGGCGATCACTCCGTTTAATTTTCCAATGAATTTAGTTGCCCACAAAGTGGGACCAGCGATTGCCTCAGGAAATACCGTCGTGTTAAAACCGGCAAGTCAAACCCCTCTAAGTGCGTATCGAATTGCGCATTATTTCCATGAGGCCGGCCTTCCGAAAGGAGTTTTAAATGTCGTTACAGGTAGCGGAAAAATTGCCGGGGAAGCGTTTGTTAAGGACGAGCGGGTGAAAATGATTACATTTACCGGTAGTCCTGTAGTAGGAAAATGGTTACGAGAACATGCTGGATTAAAACGTGTTACCCTTGAACTTGGTTCCAATTCGGCTGTCATTGTCGATGAAGGGGTGAATATTTCTAACATAGTTCCTCGCGTTGTCACAGGGGCATTTACGTACCAAGGTCAAGTTTGTATCTCTGTCCAACGCATTTTTGTACATTCATCCTTGTATGATTCCTTTGTTGACCAATTTGTCAAAGAAACAAAAAAACTTACGTTAGGAAATCCACTCCATCATGAAACAGATATTTCCGCGCTGATATCAGAAGAAGAGGTCGAACGTATCCAAAATTGGATTCAAGAAGCTGTTAACCATGGTGCGAGGCTCGAATATGGTGGTAAAGTAATCAATCGAATGTTGCAACCAACTGTTTTATTAAATGCTTCATTATCTGACAAAATTTCATGTCAAGAAGTTTTTGGCCCCGTGGTGCATATTAATCGTTTCGATTATTTCGATGAGGTGATTGAGGCAGTGAATGATTCCTCGTATGGGTTACAGGTAGGGGTGTACACAAATGATGTAAATAAAGCCTTTCGCGCATCCCGTGAATTACACGTCGGTGGAGTCATGATTAATGAAATACCAACCTTCCGTGTCGACCATATGCCATATGGTGGAGTGAAAATGAGCGGAATGGGGCGCGAAGGAATTAAATACGCTATTGAAGAGGTGACTGAAATCAAACTGATCAGTTTTAAACTAACTGAATGATAGCAACTTTTTTTCGGCTGATGACACCTTCATCAGCCCTTTTTATCAGGGGAAGGGAGAGGAATTTTTATGGACCAAACGGTGATGACGATTCGACAACCTCGTTTGTTCGCGAAAGTTTACGTTGATTTGTTTAATAAACGCATTCGTGTCGATGATTATCGGGGAAATGTTGAAGACTTGTTTACATGGATTGAACAAGCAGGGAAAGACCAAGGGATAGAGAAGTTAATTGTTAAACTGCGATGGGAACATCATGCGATCGCGCTAGCCAAAGGATTTGTTTTAGAAGCGATTGTTCCTGGATATTATCATGGCAGTGATATGTTCTTTTTTTCTAAATTTTTAAGGAGTGATCGTCGATCCAGTGATCTGTGGACAAAGGAAGATGAAATTGTAGCTTCTGTCATTTCTGATGGAACCCCTCCAATGAAGAAAGAAATCAATGGAGTTATTCGGCGTGCAACAAAATCCGATGCCTATAACTTATCGTCCTTATACAAAGAAGTGTTTCAAATTTATCCTGTTCCACTTCATGATTCTTCCTATATTGAAAAAAGTATCGATCAAGGAACGATTTTTTATTGTATCGAAATAAACAACACAATTATTTCCGCCGCGTCAGCAGAAGTGAATCAGACATATAAAAATGCCGAATTAACTGATTGCGCGACATTACCTTCTTATCGAAAAGGTGGATTGATGAAAGAGCTTCTTTTTTCACTTGAGCAAGAGTTGAAGAACAAACAAATTTTTTGTGTTTATACGATTGCCCGTTCCCTTTCTTACGGAATGAATGCCGCCTTTTCTCAATTAGGCTATACGTATGGAGGAAGGTTAGGGAATAATTGTTATATTTACGACAAGTTAGAAGATATGAACGTCTGGTATAAACAATTAGGTGGTGCCAAAAATTAAGCACCAATGCTCAATTTTTATTACGAGAAAGGGGGATGATTCGTGCACGATGACTTATTAGCTGTTTTTTCGGAAGTATTAAATAATATTGATGAAGGGATTCATCTGGTAGACCCTTATGGCTACACTGTTTTTTATAACGATGTTTCCGCTAAATATGATGGATTACATTCAAAGGAAGTATTAGGAAAACATGTGCTTGATGTTTTTCCATCTTTAACGAAAGAAACAAGCACGTTGTTAAAAGTATTAACAACGAAAAAACCAATTGTAAACCAAGTTCAGTCATATGTAAATTTTCACGGAAAATGGATTGAAACGGTGAATACAACCATTCCTTTATTTGTAAAAGGGAAATTAGCCGGTGCGGTTGAAATTGCTAGAGATTATTCAAAATTAAAACAACTGAATGAAAAGCTCATCGACTTACATCAACAAATGAAGAAAACAACCAATAGAACTGAGGTATCCACTTCCTCTTACCATTTTCACCATATTATAACAAAGCATCAACCTCTTTTGGATATGATTCAATTCGCTAAAAAATTAGCTGTTTCTGAAAGTCCTGTATTAGTAGTTGGAGAAAGTGGGACAGGGAAAGAATTATTTGTTCAAGGTATACACCATTCGTCCCTCAGGAGAGACCAACCTTTTATAGCCCAAAATTGTGCCGCCCTTCCGGAGTCATTATTAGAAAGCATTTTATTCGGTACGGCAAAAGGAAGTTATACAGGTGCAGTCGAACGTCCTGGATTGTTCGAGTTAGCAGACGGCGGCACATTATTTTTAGATGAAATTCATACGATGCCCATTGAATTGCAAGCGAAACTATTACGAGTATTAGAGGACGGTCTAGTTCGGCGCGTGGGGGCCCTTCAAGCAAAAAAGGTGAATGTTAGAATCATTGGAGCGTTAAACATCAGCCCGTTGGAAGCGGTAGAAAACAATCAATTACGCTTAGATTTATACTATCGATTAAATGTACTCATGTTCGAATTACCACCGCTTCGTCATCGAACAGAGGACGTCCCATTGCTTGTGGAAGCGTTTATCAACGAATGGAATCGAAAGCTAGGAAAAAAGGTAAGAGGAATGATCCCATCATTACTTTCATTCTTTCAACAATATGAATGGCCTGGAAACGTTCGCGAATTAAAACATACGGTGGAATATATGATGAATGTATGTGAGGACGAATGGTTAGAGGAACATCATTTACCCCCCCTGTTACTAAAAAGGGTTAGAGAAAGCTATAACTTCCAATCTGTTAAGCAAGGTCGAGTCAAACAGCAAGAAGAATGGCCAGTACCATTACAGCAAATTGTTCAGAAAACAGAGAAAGAATGGATTGAAAAAGCGTTACAAAAGGTAAACGGAAATGTGAAGCAAGCGGCAAAACTTCTTCAAATACCAAGACAAACGTTACAATATAAAATAGGAAAATATAAAATTCATGTCAAAGAGTTTTGTGCCAATATTTAGGCGTTACAGTGGATGTTGTTTGCCCCCCAGCTTGAAGCCGGAAGTAATGATTTCATCTTTTTTGCTAATCGGTTACCTTTGGTATATCTCTTGCATGTAATAATAGAAACACGTTGTTGGGGGGATACGTATGAAAATGGATCTTTATCGGCCAAAGCGTCATTGGAAAGACATCGAATTATGGAAAGATGTAACAGAAGAACAATGGAATGATTGGTTGTGGCAGCTGACCCATACTATTCGCACGCTAGATGACTTAAAAAAAGTCATTCATTTAACACCGGAAGAAGAAGAAGGGGTTAAAATTTCAACAAAAACGATTCCTTTAAATATTACTCCATATTATGCCTCGCTGATGAATCCGGATGACCCACGCTGTCCCATTCGTATGCAATCCGTTCCGATATCAAGTGAACTTCATAAAACGAAATACGATCTCGAAGACCCTCTTCATGAAGACGAAGATTCACCTGTCCCAGGACTCACTCACCGTTATCCAGACCGCGTGCTCTTTTTAGTCACGAATCAATGTTCCATGTATTGCCGTTATTGTACACGCCGGCGGTTTTCCGGACAAATTGGAATGGGAGTTCCCAAGAAGCAGTTAGATCGAGCGATTGACTATATTCGACAAACACCGGAAGTCCGAGATGTGTTGCTGTCTGGTGGAGATGGTTTGTTAATTAATGACCAAATTTTAGAGTACATTTTAAAAAAATTGCGCGAAATTCCGCATGTAGAAATCATCCGAATCGGTACGCGGGCACCAGTCGTCTTTCCTCAACGTATTACCGAAAACTTATGTACTATTTTAAAAAAATATCATCCGATTTGGTTAAATACGCATTTTAATACATCGATAGAAATAACGGAAGATTCGAAACGTGCTTGTGAAATGTTAGCCGATGCCGGTGTACCGGTTGGGAATCAAGCTGTTATTCTAGCTGGAATCAATGATAGTGTACCAATTATGAAAAAACTGATGCATGATTTAGTTAAAATACGCGTTAGACCTTACTATATTTATCAATGTGATTTATCTGAAGGAATAGGGCATTTCCGAGCCCCGATTTCTAAAGGGTTAGAAATCATTGAAGGGTTAAGAGGACATACTTCCGGTTATTGTGTACCAACGTTTGTTGTAGACGCTCCTGGTGGTGGGGGAAAAATTGCCCTCCAACCAAACTATTTAATTTCCCAAAGTGCTGACAAAGTCATATTGCGTAACTATGAAGGCGTCATTACATCTTATCCAGAACCAACGAATTATGTCCCAGGTCAAGCCGATGCTTATTTTAAAGAAATCTATCCGGATATAGATCAAAAACAATCAAATACGGGTATTGCTGGTGTCATGAATGAGAAGCATTTCAATCTCGTTCCGGAAAACTTACAACGCTTAAAGCGTCGAGAAACGTTTGAACAAGATCCGAATCATCAGTCACTAAAAGATTTCCGAGAGAAACGAGACCAACTAAAAGAGAAAAAATACCAAGCCCATTTAAAAAAGATCGAGGAAAAGGAGTAAAAAAGATGCCTAAATGGGAGTTAAAACCGATTTGTGATTGGTGCCAAAGTGAACAGGTTGTAGAAGAACAGCAAACCGTTTATTGGGAGCTACCTGATGGATCTCGAGCGATTGCGATAAATGAAACGCCTTCTGTACGTTGTAGTGAATGTGGAATGATTTATCAACCGGAATCGATCATTCGTGAAATCGAAGACCAACTTTTTTTAATCGATACGTCGTCCATCCAAAAAGAAATCAATTTTCAACAACTATTGCAAATACCTCGTTTATTGAAGCGGAATTATTTTGCTTTTGATGACGATGATACCTGTTCATAATGCACAGGACCCCTTTCTTTACGAATGGTTTATCATTCGTTATAGTGATAGAAAAAAGAATTAAAGGAAGGCGTCTATATGAGAAAGTCATTTTATCACTTTTTAATGAAATTTCGCGATTCGAATCCAACCGACGAACTAGCTGTATTTGCCAATCATGTATACAAAGACCATAGCTTTCCAAAACAATCTTCTTCTTACGATGAAGTAAGCAGGTATTTGGAATTAAACGGCGACTACCTACCTAGTATGACCGTTTTCGATCAAGCTTGGGAAATTTATGTCGCCGATGAAATAAAAATTGCCCTTAATTAAATAAGGGCAATTTTTTATTTTGTTTAAAAATTCTGAATATAATTCACCTTTTTACACAACCGAAACTTGTCCGCGCGCATATACTAATATATCATCGAAAGTTTCCGTGAGGAGATGGGCAAAAGTGGGGAGTCGTAAAAAACCGAAATTCAAAGTAGGTGATACGGTTGTCATAACGATTTACGGGACTGTTGGTAAGATTACTGCGATTAAAAAACTTGAAAATCAGTACGTTTATGAAATAAACAAAAGTGATGGTTTATTTCGAGAACATTGTTTATCCTATTTAAAAGATTATGAAGGAAAGTTGATCAAAAAAGAAACAATTGATATTCACTATAAATTTTACTTCGGGGATATAGTAACAGTAAATGGGTATAAAGGAGATATTTTTAAAGTAGTTGGTTTTCGGACAGAAATTTGGAGATACAAAGAAGACGCATGGGAAGATGTAATCTATGAATTATCTCGTTTGTCAGATGGTGAGTGGTTAGAAGCTGGAGAGGAAGAATTAACCCTTATTGGTGATTCAACATCTTCATCTTCACATTCTGTCAGTAAACAGTACGAACTCCATTACCCCATACAACACGGAGAAAAAGAGTTTACTTCCCTTCCAGAGAAAAAAGACAATGAAAAGTCTTCTTTCCAAAAAGAACAAAGGAAAAAAGCAATGATTGACCGCTTACTAGATGCTTATAATGATTATAAAATGCTATACGAAATATTTCAGGATGAATATTATTTAGCCGTTTTACAGCAAATTCGTGACTATTTAAAGAAGTACAGCAGTGGCTAATGAACCTTTACAATAAATTTATGGCAAGAATAAAAACTGGAATGGCTAATAGTAAAAATCCTCGAAACAAAAAGGTTAATAAAAACTCCATCCAAACCAAAATTTGTTCTTCTCCTACAAATGATTCCGATTGATTTGTTACCGTTATTTGTTTCATCATTTTCCTCCTTCGAGCTTGTCCTTTTATTCTCATCTTTATGACGTGGTAAAAGTATTTATTCCAATAAAATATTTCACACATATCCGAAGGGGCATGAACATAAAATGAAAACAATAAAGGAGGCGGTTGTATGCGTGAGATGGATGTATACATTGATACGGAAGAAATTGCGGAATTCTTTTTTCGACATTTAACGGAAAGAGGGTATGTTCCCAGTGAGGAAGAATTAGCGGAGATCGCCGACATAACGTTTGAATACTTAATTGAAAAATGTATCATTGATGAAGAGATTACTGATTGATGGAACAACAGCCCTTGCTTAAAGGGCTGATTTTATTGGAACAATAAAATCAATGTATTTTTGAAACCTCTTTGTGATTTATTCGTACATTAAATAAAATAAAATAAGGGTAAAAACGTACCGATGAAAGGAGAGGATGAGTTGATGTCGTTTTTTAACAAAGTCTTTGCTAGTCTCGGTATTGGTGCTGCTAAAGTAGATACGAAGTTGGAAAAAAGTAGCTATCATGCTGGAGAAACAATGAAAGGTGTCGTAGAAATACATGGTGGAAATGTTGAACAACACATTGATGAAATTTATTTAACGATTCATACCACGTATATTCGTGAATCAGATGATAAAAAATGGACGGACTATGCAACTATTGAACAAATTCGAATTACTGAGTCGTTTACGATTGGTCCAAACGAAGAAAAAATCATTCCATTCGAATTACAACTACCCATTGATACACCGGTGACGTATGGTAACACACGTGTTTGGGTCGCTACAGGGTTAGATATTAAAAATGCCGTTGACCCGAAAGACCAGGATTATATTGAAGTGAAGCCAAACCGTTTAACTGACGCTGTTCTTTCGGCGCTAACCGATTTAGGTTTCTATATACGAGAGGTGGAATGCAAGGAAGCACCGCATTCGCTTAGAAAAAAATATCCGTTTGTTCAAGAATTTGAATTGATTCCTGTAAATGGTCCGTTCCGTGGAAAATTAGATGAACTGGAAGTAATGTTCTTTCACCATTCTACATCTGAATGTGAAATTATTTTAGAAGTCGACCGTCGTGCACGAGGTCTTGGAGGGTTTTTAGCAGAAGCATTAAACTTAGATGAATCTTTAATTCGCTTAACCATTCAAGAAAGTGATGTTCCAAAGTTAACCAACAATTTTCAAGAGATTATTACTCGTTATACATAAATATTTTTTAGACTCTTCATATGGAAGAGTCTATTTTTTCTTTTCGACAAAAAAAGAATTATTTTGATAAAGGAATCGACAAAGTCGTTGCCTAACTTACCTATATAAATAAAGGGGAACGAGGTGGTATATTTGAAAGTCTTTCGTCGATTTCGTAAGTATACGGAAAAATATAATGAGTATGATGTAACGATTTTTCAAACACCGCAATTTGGTCAAAAAAAAGGGTATCGGCAAGTGTACCGTTTTTTTATCCATAGTACCGATCATGAAACATTAATAAGCCAAGTGTTCCGAATGTTTAATGTACAAGACTTAGTACCGAAAGATTATAGAGGACGATATTTAGGGACGGGAGATATTGTATTTATCGACGAAGGACGTAACGGGCACTATTACTATCAACTGCAAACAGGAGGGTGGAGACAAATACATCGTGTACATCTTCGACTGGCCAAAAAACAGACGAGCTAAAAAAACAACTCGGTTGATACGACCGAGTTGTTTTTTTAATAATCTCTTAAATGATGTCCAGGTGAATTTTTCCGTTTGGCTGCTGATTGTTCTTTCCCATGGGCTTCATGTTCAGCAAGCATTTGTTCTTCTGGAATATGATTATTTTTTTTCGGCTGATTCACTCGATTACGGTGTTTTTTTCCCATTTTTTTGTCCTCCCTTGATCGTCTTTAAGCGTATGTGGATCGGCAAACAGATGTGAACGTTTTTATTTTTCCCGTAAATGAACAGAATATGATTAGATGTCATTGCATCCAGCAAAAAAACCAAGTACAATGGTCGTGCTAAAGAAAAACCAAGGAGGTTAAACAATGAGTATTCATATTGCTGCAAAAGAACATGAAATTGCTGACACGGTGTTATTACCAGGGGATCCACTCCGAGCGAAATACATTGCTGAAAAGTTTTTAGAAAATCCTGTTTGCTACAATGAAGTTCGAAACATGTTCGGATTTACAGGTACATACAAAGGAAAGCGTATTTCTGTTCAAGGAACAGGGATGGGGGTACCTTCTATTTCTATCTACATTAACGAATTAATGCAAAGCTATAACGTTCAAAAGTTAATCCGTGTAGGTACATGTGGTGCCATACAAAAAGATGTTAAAGTTCGTGATGTTATTTTAGCTATGTCCGCCTCAACAGATTCACAAATGAACCGTTTAACATTTGGTGGGGTAGATTACGCACCAACTGCGAACTTTGAATTATTAAAGAAAGCGTATGATGTGGGAGTGGCCAAAGGGTTAGACTTAAAAGTAGGTAACGTGTTTACAGCCGATATGTTCTATAATGATAATGCTGAACATGAGAAGTGGGCGCAATACGGCATTTTAGCAATTGAAATGGAAACGGCCGCACTATATACGTTAGCCGCGAAGTTTGGCCGTCAAGCGTTATCAGTTTTAACGGTAAGCGACCATATTTTAACAGGAGAAGAGACAACAGCGGAAGAGCGCCAAACAACATTTAATGATATGATTGAAGTTGCTTTAGAAGCGGCGATTCAAGAGTAATACCGTTGTGTCATTCCTAATTGGAATGGCACTTTTTTTACATACCAAATATCTTATATAGGTGTGCTATAATATATAGAGCATAAATGATGATAGAAAGAAAAAGGTGAAATTATGAATAAATGGATAGGTAGCATCGTATGCCTATTTCTACTAACAAGCTGTAACATGGTTCAAAAAGAAAGCCCCATTACTGAAAAGAGTTCGGTGGAGGAACATGAACAAGTCACCGATCAAGAAACGGAAGCACCAAAAGATGTAACTTCTGATCCTAAACCAGAACAAGAGGAAATACTAATTGATGAACCGGATGAAAGCATCCTGTCGTTAGAAGCGCAATATTTTAATCAAGTAGAAGAAGTCGACGGGAAATTATTCATTACGAATGCTGACAATATCCTTGCGTTAGTAAATAAAACGTTTAGTTTACCTTCTGACTACGTACCTGCCAACCTTGTACGTCCGGATGTACCATTTGCCTTTGGGGATTTATTATTAGAAAAAAGCTATTTACGAGAAGATGCGGCCCGAGCATTAGAAGAAATGTTTCAAGCCGCTAGCCATGAAGGATTGGAGTTATATGCGGTCTCAGGGTATCGTTCGTATGAACGACAAGAAGCGATTTTTCACGCAGAGGTCGAGCGAGTAGGAGAAGAACAAGCGGCTATGTCTGTTGCATTTCCAGGGATGAGCGAACACCAAACCGGTTTAGCCATCGACATATCCTCGCCTAATGTGAATTATATTTTAACCGAACAATTTGGTGAAACACCTGAAGGATTATGGTTGGCTGAGCATGCCCATGAATTTGGATTTATTTTGCGATATCCAAAGGGGAAAGAATCGATTACTGGATACAAATATGAGCCGTGGCACTTTCGCTATGTCGGTAAAGAAATTGCGAAAATTCTTTATGAAAACAATTGGACGTTAGAAGAATATTTTGAAGTGGTTAAACCAATCTAATCGGATGATGATCTATCTTCAGACGAAGTAAGGAGTTCTTCTCTGTACACCTTTTTTTCGTACAAGTCCCCCATGCTTCATTCATAAACTATATTAAATGACAATGAGTGGGGGATTATTGGAATGGTAATAAAGGGGCTACATATTTTTCTTGGGTGCTTTCTTATTGGAATCGGAATCAATGGATTTTTTGTTCCCCATCGTTTGTTAGATGGCGGTATGATTGGTCTTGGCTTAATATTACATTATACGATTGACATACCAGTTGGATTGACCATGATATTCTTAAGTATCCCGCTCTACTTGTATGCATGGACATACGAGCGACCGTTTTTTTTTCACAGTTTAATCGGTTTAGTTAGTTCCTCTTTATGCATTGATTCCTTGCGTCCTCTCAGTGAATGGATTGTATTACCATTATGGATCAGTGCTCCCCTTGGAGGGAGTTTTGTTGGCATTGGCATCGGGTTAATGTTGATTGTCCATACAAGTACAGGGGGGACGGACCTTTTAGCGCAATGTATAAGTAAAGCTTACAAATGGAATGTTGGACTTTGTATTTTTATCATTGATGCGGTGGTCCTTTGTATTGGTTGGCAAATTGTCGGAACGGAGCGGTTTTTGTTTTCGTTACTTTCCGTTTCGGTTATTGGTTTTTTTACATCGTATTTGACCACAAATATAACTTATCAACATTAATTGTACTTTTAGGATATAAAAAAAACTGTTAAAATGAAGAAGTTAATATTTGACGTATGTACATAGGGATGAAAGTGGTGATGAGCATGGAACAGCAAAATCACGAAGTGTTAAACGAAGGGACGAACAAACAATATTTGAAAATTAAAAAGTTTCATTTCGTAATGCTGATGTTTTTTGTCGTATTTTTAACGGCAGGAATTACAATTGTTGCCCTTGCATTTGGAGATGAAAAAGCCGTTCAAGTAGGAGTCGTCGAACGTCAAGAATTTCACAAATTGTATGACGCCTATGATAAATTAAAAAAGGAATACTATCGTCCACTAGACGAAGAAACGTTAATTAATGGAGCCATTGACGGGATGATTGAGGCGTTAGATGACCCGTACTCTGATTACATGAATGAGGAAGAAGCAAGAAGATTTCATGAAAGTATTACTTCTTCTTTTGAAGGAATAGGTGCAGAAATACAAGAACAAGATGGCTTTATTATGATTGTGTCCCCACTCAAAAACTCGCCAGCGGAAAAAGCAGGCTTAAAACCAAATGACAAAATTTTAAAAGTTGATGGCAAATCGATTCAAGGAATGAGTGTAACAGAAGCGGTGATGCTCATCCGTGGGGAAAAAGGAACAGAGGTTACATTAACCATATCTCGTCCAGGCATGGAGGACACAATGGACGTAACGATCGTCCGTGATACGATTCCATTAGAAACCGTTTATGCCGAAATGATGGATCATGGAATCGCAAAAGTACAAATTACAAGCTTCTCGGAAAACACATACAATGAGTTGCTTGATGCTTTAGATTCCATGGAAGAACAAGGAATGAAAGGATTAATTATTGATCTACGACAAAATCCGGGTGGGCTCCTTGATCAAGCGTTGAAAGTCTCTAATCTTTTTGTAAAAGAAGGAGAAGTTTTGCTCCAAATTGAGGATCGCAACGGAAAGCGGGAGTCCTATTATGCCGAAGGTGGAAAAAAAGTAGATGTACCAGTAGCTGTCGTAATTGATAACGGTAGTGCGAGTGCGTCGGAAATTTTAGCGGCAGCTGTAAGTCAATCCGCCAATATTCCATTGATTGGAGAAACGACGTTTGGTAAAGGAACAGTCCAATCGGCTGCAGATTTCTCTGATGGATCAAATATGAAAATTACAACAGCAAAATGGTTAACACCTAACGGAACATGGATTCATGAAAAAGGCATTCAGCCTGATTATGAAGTGCAACTTCCTCCATATGCGAACTTACCATACATTCAACCGGACAAAGAGTTAAAGGTATCGACTTTATCCAAAGATGTGAAAGCGGCCGAAGAAATGTTACAAGCATTAGGGTTTACACCAGGTACAGTAGATGGGTATTTTGACGAACAGACTGAACAAGCGGTTATGGCTTTCCAAAAAGAAAATGAGCTAGAACCGACGGGAGTGCTTACAGGATCATCAACCGTTCAATTGATGGAACAAGTTCGGCAACTGATCATCGACAATGATACCCAAATACAAAAAGCGATGGAACTGTTAATGACAAATACGAGTACGGAAGAAAACGAATAGGTGACGCGTCTTTAAGATGCGTCACTTTTTTTTTGTTGAAAATGAAATCGAATTGAATAAAGTATGACCCCACTTCCAACAATGAGAATACATCCAATTAGGGGGTGATGTTATGAAACTGCGGGTAATTCTTGCTATTTTAGTATGTGGATGGCTTTTCCAGACATACCTTCATGATCATGCTACGTTCACTGATCCTGAAAGAGAACAACCTTCTCATTCCAAAAATTCTCCTCTTGTACCGTTGTCCTCCGAATTAGAAGCTCCTAACAAACAAGAGAAAGATGCAGCTGTTCCATCACATAAAAACATCAACTTTTTAATAATTGGAACGGATCAACGAAATGATGAACAAGCGAGAGCAGATGTACTAATGGTAGGAAATTATGATTCATTCAAAAGGTCGTTAAAAATCATTTCTATTATGCGCGACAGCTATGTACCAATTCCCGGAGTAGGATTAAGTAAAATTAATCATGCATATTATTGGGGGGGAGCAGAAATGCTCAAAACGACCATTGAAAAAAATTTTCAACTCTCGATTGACTACGTCGTGACCATTAATTTTCAAGGGTTTATTCACTTGATGGACGTTTTGGTACCTGAAGGACTAGAAGTAAACGTAACGTCTGAAATGATTTCATATTATCAATGGGACAAATCTCCGGGAGTACAAACAATACACGGAAAGGAACTATTGGAATATGTCCGTTTTCGAAAAGATGGGCAAAGTGATTTCGGACGTGTCGAACGTCAACAGGAAGTGTTTTTGCAAATTTTTCAAGTTGTAAAAGATGAAATT
Organism: Aeribacillus pallidus; assembly: GCF_050478865.1. NCBI lineage: Bacteria > Bacillati > Bacillota > Bacilli > Caryophanales > Bacillaceae > Aeribacillus > Aeribacillus pallidus. The sequence continues at coordinate 26,885 of NZ_JBCNBW010000013.1, forward strand.
ATCACCAAAAAAAATGTACCACTCCTTTTACAACTAGTTCGGAAATGCACTCATTATGTAGAAACAGACGCCTCATTTGTAGAACTTGTTCAGCTCGGTTTAACGTTCCTCTCGAATCCAATAGAAACGGTTGAAACATTGCGTATTCCTGTTCCAAATTCGTACCAAAATAAAAGAACTGCATCCACAGGTTTAGTGTTAGATTTTGACCTGGAAGAGAATTTACAAGCGATTCGCCTATTTTTACACGGACAAGAATCCTTGTCGTTGTCAGACCATTAAAAACACAACGTAATGAAGTTTGTTTCATTGTCATACGGACTAGAATTCGATAGAATAACAATTTGAGGTGACTTCGAGAAGCAACATGAGGTGGTCATATGAGGCAACTGACAAGCATGAACGAAGAGGTTAAGTCTCGGATGATTTCGTTTGAACGACAATGTGAACAACTTTGTCAAGATTTATATCATCAGTATCGAGATTGTTTTAAAAATTCCGGTGAACTCGTCGTTGATTTTTTACGGAAAAAGAAATGTAAAATAGCATCTGCCACCGAAATGTTTGACCCAGGATATGAATCGTTTATTGAAATAGGAATCGAACGAGACGAAGAGTTTTATTCTTATCAATACATTACCATTTGGAAGTGTCGGAACGAATGGTGCCAACGAATAGGTTACTCAACTCCGTTTTCGATTGAGGAACTAAGGCAAACGATTGTTCACACGATTGAAGAAATGATGACCGATGAAGGAGAGGAACAAGTTTAATGGGGAAGCTAGTGGAAGTTTATCTTTTGTCTGGGTTTTTAGGTAGTGGAAAAACAACGTTACTCAAACATTTGTTGAAAGAAGAACAAAAACAAGGGAGATTTCCCGCGGTATTGATGAACGAACTTGGAGAAGTCTCCATTGATTCAAATGCGATAGACGACCGGACTCCTTTAAAAGAGTTGATGGGGGGCTGTGTGTGTTGTACGTTATCGGATCAAGTAGAAGCTCAAATTGCGGATTTATTACGTACGTACCCTATTGATGCTATTTATATTGAAACAACGGGGGCAGCCCACCCAGTTGAAACGTTGGATGCTGTCATGTCCCCCCTATATGCTGGGCAATTACAATTTAAAGGTATCATAACAGTCATTGATGTGCTACGGTGGAAGGAGAGAAGTCAATTATCACCACAAGTGTTGCAGTTATATCGTGAACAAATTGCTCATGCGGATTTACTTATCGTTAATAAAATCGATCTTGTTTCAGAATTCGAATTAAGTACGTTCGTGTATGAAATTCAACAAGTAAATTCACACGCCACTTGTGTTTTTACGCAACACGCAAACATTTCGATCAATCAATTAAAGAAGTTAAAGCGAGTTCAACAAGGGCATCATGAAACAACCCATCATCACCATCTTCATTTACAATCAGTAGTCTATGAATTTTCGAAACCGATTGAACAAATCCAATTTGAAGAGTGGATTCGGTCATTGCCGTCTACTGTTTATCGGATGAAAGGATATGTGGCCTTTACCCATTCTTCATATCCATTTTTGTTTCAATATTCATATGGAATGCCTGTTTATATGCCAGAATATATGAAAATGCCTTTAACTTTAGTCATTATCGGAGAAGAATTGGATGAAGAAAGACTGTATTCGCAATTAAAAAAGTTAGAACAAAGTTGATACACATCCCAAATATGCATGTGTAATACAGTCTAATTATTTTTGTTCGCCAAATTTAATAAATGTCCGTTCATCTTCAATGAGTCCACAGGCAGCACATTGAACTTTTAAATGGGGACCCCGATATGGTGTATGAAACGGATCTAAATGCCCATTCTCGTATTGTTGAACGACTTCTCCAGTCATTGGATCTAATTTGACTGCCGTAGGGACTTGTTCTATTAAGTTAAAGCGTGTACGGTTTGTTTTACAATTTGGACAACGGTATGGTGAAGACATCGTATACCTCCTTTACGGTAGATGAATAAATCAATTTTAGTATTTATCGCAAGTTCTTTTTTATGTATAAGAAAGGGAGATTGTGTTGGATTTTAACCATTTACTTAATCAATATGCTAAACTTCTTCACCTTTCCCTATCGAATGAGGAAGAAGCTGACGCGAAAAGTCGATTATATAGTTTAATGAAAACTGAACTGTTGGATGAGCGAACGCATCCGCGTCTTCGGATAAAACCAGAGGAAAAATATTACATAGCTATTAAGCGTGTGCTTCGTGGTGAGCTTTCTCAGAACGATCAACTATCGCTTATCCAGTTGTATACACACACGTTAGACACGATAAAATCTTCTAAATAATTTATTTATTACAGAGACAGCTTTTTCTACGTTCAAGCTGTCTTTTTTACTTAGGCTATGTTATATGTCATTGTTGTTTTTAGCAAGTTATTCACACGGCGGCGACTCCTGCGGGAACAAGAAGCCGTAAGACCCATACTTGAGCGTAG
>NZ_JBCNBW010000014.1:0-19081 GCF_050478865.1 Aeribacillus pallidus
CACATTTAGTATAGAGCCGATTTTTTTGCACACAAAAAAAGACCGACCCCATTGGAGTCAGTCGATTCTTGTATTATTCTTCACTTTGTTTCATTTCATCTAATACACGATTCACACGTTTTTCAAGCATTTTCATTCCACTACCACCAGCTTGGAAGTGACGAAGCTTTCCGTCTTTATCAAACACATAATAGGCGGGTACATATTGGTTTTGGAATGCATCGGTTAGTTTGTGCTCACTGTCAACGAAAATTGGTTGAGTAATGCCATGCTCTTCGGCAACACGCTTAATTTCGTCTAAGTCTAAATCGTTCTCTGAACGCGGCATATGCACGGCCACGACGTTTAAATCGTCTTTATATTTATCACGAAATTCATTCACTTGTGGCATTGCTTCTTTACATAGATGACAGCTTATGGACCAAAAGTGGATGAGCGTAGGTTTGTTACCAACTAGCTCTTCTCTCGTTACTTCACCGTTGATCCATGCTGTGGCACCGGTTAATTCAGGCATAGGTTCACGAAGACGCATTTATATCTCCTCCTTTTTCTAATCAAATTAGCAAAGTGGAAAAAAGACCTAACCGTAACAGTTAGGTCTTTTCTACTTATACGGTCATTACACGTTAAGTGTTGCTTGACCTGGTTTCCAGTTTGCAGGGCAAAGGCCACCAGTTTGAAGTGCTTGAAGTACACGTAATACTTCGTCTACATCACGACCGATGTTGTTGTGGTGTACAACTTGGTACATAAGTTCGCCTTCTGGGCTAATGATGAATAGTCCACGAAGAGCAATACCTTCTTCTTCAATTAATACACCATACTCACGAGATACAACATGGTTTGTATCTGCTGCAAGTGGGTATTTTAATTGACCAAGACCGTTATCTTTACGATCCGTGTTGATCCATGCTAAGTGTGTATGAATTGTATCAGTAGAAACTCCGATGACTTCTGCATCTAAATCTTCGAACTCATCGTAGCGGTCGGAAATTGCAGTGATTTCAGTAGGGCAAACGAATGTGAAGTCCATTGGATAGAAGAAAAGAACAGTCCATTTGCCGTTTTTCATGTTCTCTTCAAGGCTTACTTTACCAAATTCTTTGTTTGGCATTACAGCGTCCATTTCAAAACGTGGAGCTTGTTTTCCTACCATGCGTTCTGCCATGATTAAAATCCCTCCAATAATTTTTTTAATTGAAAAAGTAATTGAGATATTCTCAATTACTGATCACCTAACACTTGTCATTATAATCAACTTAAACTTTTTAGTCAATATTAAATTATAATTAATATAAATAAAAAAGGATTATCATCAACAAAATCCTGCCTTTATTGGTATTCCCTTAATGACATAAAAGTAATCCTACCTATAAAAAAATTTACTTCCATTCTTTAGTTTATCACGGATAAAGATGGGTTATAAAGAAATTAGACTCTCTAAAGAAAGGATGAATTTCAACAATGTTCGACATATCTTTCATACAACAAGTCGATTGGTCCAAATGGTTGATAAATATAGCCATTATTATATTAAAATTTATCGGGATTCTAATAGTATATTTTATAGTAAATAAAGTGGGACAATCGTTTATTACGAAAATGTTCGAACGCTATAAATCAAGAAATCACATAACAGAGGGTCGAGCGACCACATTAGAAGGTTTATCACTAAACATTTTTTCTTATGTACTGATTTTTGTTCTTTTTATCACAACCCTTCAAATAATTGGCATTGAAGTTATGCCAATCCTTGCCGGTGCTGGTATTATCGGTCTTGCTGTTGCTTTCGGTGCTCAAGGTTTAGTTAGTGACGTGGTGACCGGATTTTTTATTTTGTTAGAAAATCAAATCGAAGTCGGTGATTACATCACTACAGGCAGCTTTTCAGGAATTGTTGAACAAGTGGGATTACGGACGACGAAAATTAGAGGATTTGACGGAACGCTTCATTATGTACCAAACCGGGAAATAACGAGTGTAAGCAACCATTCTCGTGGTACGATGCGCGCGTTAGTCGACATTGGCATTTCCTATGACGATAATATCGATGAAGCCATTACTGTTTTACAAAACGCTTGTGACCGCCTTGCAAAAGAAGACAAAACCATTGTAGAAGGGCCAAACGTACTTGGGGTTCAATCGCTTGGATCATCAGATGTTGTTATTCGTGTCATTGCGAAAACTGAAAACATGCAACAATGGGCAGTTGAACGTAAATTAAGGAAACTATTAAAAGAAACCCTTGTTGAACACGGTATTGAAATTCCTTACCCTCACCAAGTTTATATTGAAAAATCGTCTTCCTAAAATGGAGCGACACCTATTGCTGGATCAGGTGTCGCTTTTTGTTACCCAGTTATTTTTTCTATATATTGACGAATCGTTTCGATCGCAAACGGAATAGCTTCTTCGTTTGGTTGGAGTTTGGCATGATGTAATCCATATGGAGAGTCGACTCCTAACCAAAACATAAATCCTGGTATTTCAGCTAACATATAGCCAAAATCCTCACCGGTCATGGCTTCATCACAAACGACAAGCTGCGCATTCGTTTCTTCCTGTACAAATGACATAAACTGACTTGTTAGCTTATGGTCATTGTACACTTGATAATAATTGGCTCCGTAATCAATGGTCGCTTGACAATCAAAACTGTACTCAATTCCTTTAACGATTTCTTCAATACGTTTTTTTATCGCTTGCATCGTTTTAGCCGATTTCGTTCGAATCGTTCCTTCTAGTCGAGCTTCTTCGGCAATAATGTTTTGGACGGTTCCCCCGGTAATTTTCCCAATGGTAATAACAGCACTATCCAACGGATTGACATTGCGGGAAACGATCGTCTGCAATTGAGTGACTAAATAAGATGCAGCCACCACCATGTCTTTCGTTTGATGGGGATAGGCGGCGTGTCCTCCTTTTCCTTTTAAATCAATAAATAATTCCGAAGTATTAGCAAATAACAATCCTTCTTTTACCGCTATGGTTCCGACTGGATATTCCGGTGCAATATGTAGTGCAAAAATCATATCAGGCTTCCATTCTTTCATTTCTTGACTTTCAAGCATCGGTTTTGCTCCACCAGGTCCTTCTTCGGCTGGTTGAAAAATAAATACTAAATCGTCTTGAATTGGATTTTCTACAAAATAGGTTAACACTCCTATCGCAATGCTCATATGGAAGTCGTGACCACAAGCATGCATCCGTCCAGGATGAGTCGATGAAAACGAATAGCCCGTCTGTTCTTCGATTGGCAATCCGTCAATATCGGTACGATAACTAATCGTTTTTGTTGGATTTAGTCCTTTCACTTTAACGAATAGCCCTGTTTTCCACTTTTTAATTTCTATTCGTTCTTGAGGTAACGATTGTAAATAGGTTAATATATAGCTTTGCGTTTTACATTCTTCAAAACCAAGCTCGGGAATTTGATGTAAATCCCGCCGAATTTGAATAAAGCGGTCCAAGTTCATACGCCTCCCCCTTAACAAATGTAAGCTTTGTATATATAAAGAGACACTTAAAAGGTTTCCCTTTTAAGTGTCTTTTTTATTAAAGTTGACGCAGTTCTTGTTTAATTTCTGTTTTCGCTTTTGTTTTTTCATCAATTTGTTTAATCACTTTAGCAGGTGTACCCGCAACAACTGTATATGGAGGCACATCTTCGATAACGACCGCGCCTGCAGCAACGACCGCGCCTTTACCTACAGTCACTCCTTCTAATATAACGGCATTAGCACCAATTACGACATCATCTTCTACAACCACTGGTTTGGCAGATGGTGGTTCAATAACACCTGCTAACACCGCACCGGCACCAATATGACAGTTTTTACCAACAGTAGCTCGTCCACCGAGTACTGCGTTCATATCAATCATTGTTCCTTCTCCAACAACAGAACCGATATTAATAACGGCCCCCATCATGATGACCGCATTATCGCCAATTTCTACTTGATCACGAATAATTGCCCCTGGCTCAATCCGAGCTTTAATTCCCTTCATATCAAGAAGTGGAATCGCTGAATTGCGACGATCATTCTCGATCACATAGTCTTCAATTTTATCTTTATGTACTTCAAGCACATGTTGAATGTCAGCCCATTCCCCAAATAACACACCCGTATTACCTGAAATAAACGCTTTTGTTTGTTCGCCAAAAGAAATGCCTTCTAGTTCTCCTTTGATGTACACTTTCACTGGCGTAGACTTTTTACTATTTTGGATAAAAGAAATAATTTCGTTCGCATCCATCATTTTCATCTACATTTCCTCCTTTTTTCAATCAAACTAAAAGGAACATTAGTTTGAACAATTACTACGAACTACTTTATCAAAGGAGTTTCTGAAACACAAGACTGATCACTTGTATCCGATAAGTTTTCTCTCCTTATGTGATGTTCCTCCTCTTACGGGCTCTTCTTCCTCAGCTAAAATTTCTCTCATTTAAACAAATCTTATCGTAGATGATTCATATTGGAAGATTGAGCAATAAACTTTTGAATGATATCAACAAACGCTTGAACTTGGCGTAATTGGAAAGATGATTCATATCCTAAAAGCCATGTATCCCGCTTAATGGGTGCATTATGTTCACCCAACAATGGAATTTTATAAATATCTTTTTCCGCCCCATTCAGCGTAATCGCCGGTAAAATAGCGTAACCAATTCCGTTAAACGTCATTTGTTTACATGTTTCAATTTGGTCAACGACAATCGTCCGTTTCGGCGGTGTTTGAAATTGTCTGCGCCACCAATCTTGAATTTCTTGATAATAATTTGAATCACTTTTAAATTGTATAAACGGTCGATCAGTTTGTAGGACATCCTCGATCCTGCGGATTTCTTTGTCCACTAAATATAACGAGTCTTCAAAAAGATGGATTTTCACCCCTTTCCAATCAGGGGTTCCTCGAATAATTCCTATATGTACTTCATCTTCATATAACGCTTTGAGTATTTCACTGCTCCAGCCGGTAATTAAAGAAATTTTCGCTTCAGGATAGGCTTCGACATATTTTTTTAACACTTGTGGAAGCCAATTTTGTCCTACAATGGACGCGCAAGCAATTTTTAACGTCCCATGTACTTTTGATTGCAATGCTTGAATTTCATCCCGTACTCGTTCCTCTTTTTCTAATACCTCTTTTGCAAACCGAATAATTAATTCGCCTGCGGGTGTTAACGAAAGTCCTTTTTGTGAACGAATAAAAATTTGAACACCCCACTCTTTTTCAATGTTTTGGAGCCGTTGCGACAAAGCTGGTTGGGATACAAACAACCGCTCAGCTGCTTTTCTCATATTGAGTTCTTCAGCCAATACCGAAAGCATTTGAAATTCTGAAAATGCCATACAAGCCGCTCCCCTTCTATTACTCTATGTAGTAAAAAAACCCCCTTTAAAGGGAGCTTTTATGAATGAAAGTGATTCCACTGATGGATATGACTATTTAACTGCTTGAGTAGTTCTCGTCTTGTAATGATTCCTTCCAGTACCTCTTCTTCATTGACCACACATAAAAAAGGATGGTCTACCAGTAAGGACATTACTTTTTTCATGGAATCATTCAAGCGTAAGCGAGGAATATTTTTGTTCATTGCTTCCTCTACCTTTTTTTCATTAAGCTTTTCAAACTCAATCCGCTCGATGCCTAAAATCGCATCCATAATTAACGGAGAACTTATTAACCCGTGCAACTTATAATGGACATCTAGTACAGGAATAGCTGTATAACCTGTTTTGGTTAATACAAGCATGGCGTGCTCTAAATGGTTCCCAATTTGAACATGAGCAACTCGCTCTGCCGGAATCATCAAATCAGCTATATTCGTTTCAAGCAATTGTTGTGTTTGGACACTGATCATGGATATCCCACCTTTAGAATAATACCCCATATATATTTTAACATATATATTTTAATGGGGAGTGGGATGATTACCCTTTTTTTGTCACAATATTTCGTTGTTCGAAACCACAGCGTGAACAGCGATAAATCACGTTTTGATTGGATTGTGCGGTTAGCGTATCTTCTAGTCGATCTTCTCCACGGCATTTCGGACACTTAATTAATGGATACATCGGATTTTCCCCCTTTCATAGGCCTTTGAAAACGCTTTACTTTCTTTGTCACTTCCCTCTACAATAAAGTTATTACGATCCGTACCATTAAACTAAAGGAGGTAATTTCATGAGTATTATGAAACTAAATGACCGAATATCCCTCATTGATTTGTATGATCTAGGGAAGCCTCATCGTACGGGTGCTTATGTCATTGCCGAAGAGGAACTTACCATTGTAGAAACGTCAGCTAGTCCGTCGCTTCCTCATTTAAAAAAAGGACTTCAACAATTAGGTTACTCCCTTAAAGATATTTCTTACATTATTGTTACCCATATTCATTTAGACCATGCTGGTGGTGTCGGATTATTGCTACAAGATTGTCCTCAAGCAAAAGTAGTCGTCCATCCAAAAGGTGCGCGACATCTAATCAATCCTAGCCGATTGGAGGCAGGAGCACGGGCCGTCTATAGAGAAAAATTTGATGAATTATTCCACCCCATTGTTCCTGTTCCAGAAGAAAATATCGTCATTAAAGGAGATCAAGATACATTAACGATTGGTAAGCGTTGTACACTCCAATTTTATGACACACCAGGACATGCCAATCATCATTTCAGCATTTACGATCCCGTCTCTAACGGCATGTTTACCGGAGATACTGCCGGTATTTTCTATGACGTACTCCAACAACAACAAGGAATAAGCTTATACTTACCATCCACTTCACCGAATCAGTTTGACCCTGAAAGGATGCGTAAATCGATCCAACTTTACAAATCCAAACAATTGAACTACATTTATTATGGTCATTTTGGAATGACAAAAGATGTATCCACTGCCCTTGATGAAGTTGAACGTTGGTTAAACATTTTTATAAATGTAGCGAGCGAATGGTTTGATGAAACAAAAGGGTGGGAAGAGAACGTACAATCCATTTATCACCAATTGTTTGCGTACGTGGAAGAAGAGTTACGTACAATTGGGGTATTGGTTGAAGGCGAATGGGTTGAAACGTTAAAACTCGACCTTCACGTATCGGCGATGGGAATGGTGGACTACTTCATAAGAAACAATACCAAGTCATCAACAAAATAGGAGGTTAAACAATGGAAGTGATTGTCTACTCCCAACCAGATTGTCCTCCTTGCTCGGTGGTCAAAATGTTTTTAAAAGAGGCAAATATTCCTTTTACAGAAAAAAACATTAAAGAAGATTCCCGAGCAAGAAACGAACTTATTAAAAAATATAAATCGTTTTCTACGCCAACAACCATTGTGGACGATGAAGTCATTATCGGCTTTGATTTAGAAAAATTAAAAAAGGCTTTAAAAATGGAAACGGAATAGGGAATCCCCTATTCCGTTTTTATTAACCAATTAACGGGACAAACGTTGAAAACAAAGGTAATTTTTTGGGAATATCAGCGACCATCACTACGAAAGGAAGTTGATTGTCTACGTATTTAACACTTGTTTGCTCTCTATTTTCACCAATCCCTACTTTCTGTTCAACATGATCAGGTAATTGTTCTTTCCAAATCTTTTCAATCACATAACTCGTCTCTGTCTTTTTAACTTGTATTCCTTCATAATGTGGGTCAAAATGGACAGGCCCATCCGTTGATTCCATATATTCAATGACATAATACACATCATTATCTTTTATAAGTTTTGTTTTTTCAGAATATCGAAAAAATGGAACAACCTCCAAGGGAGGCATATCCGTCCCTAATGCAACATAACCGCCTTCTACTTTTACCACATTTTCTTCAATAAAAGCTTCTATCCGTTCAGCCGCAAAAAATGGACTTAATATGTCTCGAATTTCATGTAAACGCCGAGGTTTTTCCGTAATGGAAACTTGTGCTTCGAATGCTTCTTTAACAAACTGGAACACTTCCTCCCTTATATCACCCAATTCTTCGGCATTCATCGTTGTTGGGGTATGGACAATGAAGAGAAGGAAAACAAATATGATAAAATGTTTGAGCATTTCTCTCTCCCCCAAACCGTTCAATTTGTTTCATTGTAACAAGGTTTTCATGTCGAAAGTGTACCAACCGTTCCAAAAATTCATACAAGAGTTGACAATGTTTTTAATACTTTATACAACCCTCTTGTCTATCTTAATGTTTTTCTTATATTATTCACCAATTTGAAGAACGAAAACCGCAAAAAAAGCGCCTATTAAGAAGGCACTTTTTCTTCCATCGATATAGTGATTATTGATTAGGGATTGTTAGCGCAAAGTAGATGACAAATGCTAATAACAACCCAATAAAAATAATGTATGTCCAAAAAATAGGGTTTCGGATATATGGGTGCTCTTCGACTTGATCGGGGATATCGGTATCGTTTGTCCCTTTTAAAGCCTTTTGATTACGAGCGACCATAAACGTATAAATTAACGAGAACAATAAGACAATGGATCCAATCACGGTTAGTACTAAAATATACGTACTCAACGAAATCACTCCTAGAATCGGTTACTTACCTTTACTCTCCCCGATCTAGGCAAAATTATTCGATGCTACAGTAGTTCCGCTCGTTCATATAAATAGTCAAAAGACAAATCCATAAATAGAAAGTGATGCTGATGAATAGGATAAGCAAACGTACGTATCAATTCACTCGTCTCTATATCACCATATACGTCGGATAAAATTCCTCGTTGGTCAGTCCTCATTTTCATAATGTTTTCTAAAAAATACGGGCGCCAACTCCAGTTTTTTCCTACATATTGCGGGTATACAACCCACTTATTTCCACTTTTGAATAAATTGGGGGACAATTGGAAACCATTTTCATCCGTCACATAGAATCGAAAGCTCATCGTCGAAAACTCTTTCGCTAACTGCTTTAACAACCCCTCATAGTCCTTTTCTTGTTTTTTAAATTTGGGAATTAATTCACTCATTTTGTCGTTTAATGTTGAAGCTAATTCTTGAACTTTTTCAATTTTTGCTTTTTCATGAGTAATGAATTTTTGACAGAGTTGCTTTAACTTGTCTTTTAATAACACTTTTTCGACAAATACTTCTTGCGGTTTTTGTAAATAATATCCTTGATAAAACCTTCCTCCATTTTTCCAGGCGAACTGAAACTGGAATTCCATTTCAATTTTTTCAAACAGTAAAGAAGCCCCTATTTTACGTGCTAACATTGAGAGGGAGTATACAATCTCTTTAAATGTCGGATTCCCAAGTTCATAGCGCAGGCTTTGTAAATCGATCTTAATAATATCAGGTGATAGGTTGGCTATGGACTTTAAATCAATTCGCTCTTGGCCATGTTTGGAAATGGCAAACTTGACACCATATGTTCGAAAATAACGGATAAAGTGTTCTAACTGTCCTTCTTCACCTAAATTATTTTCTTGAGTCAATTCGAGCACGATGTTGCTCAACGGAAATCCTTTTTGTTCATATTGTTGCAAGGTAGTTAGTAATTGTTCACCTTGATCACTCATTAATAATCGCGCCGATTGATTAAAAAACAATAACCCTTCAAACTGCTCATCGATTGCTTTTTCTAACGCTTTTGTTATAATCACTTGATCGACTTCTCTTTTAAAATCGTCTGGAATATCGTCATTATGAAAAAAAGGACCTAAACTCTCACAGCTAGTATCACTTTGGTATCGCCCTAACACTTCATAGCCTATCACTGTATGCTCGTCCGCACTAAAAATTGGTTGAAAATGTGGTAGGACTCGTTCTAAATTTGCCATCACTTCCAATGCATCCATTTGAATCCCCCCTTATTTGCCCAGACAATGCTTTTTCGTTCCATACATTATATGTATTAGGCGCTTTCGTTGAAAACAATTTGAGTCAGAAAAGGATGATAACTTAGAATTATGGATAATTATAATCATTTCTTTTTACTTTTCAAGAAAAAAATGATTACTTATAACCATCAAATAAGTATAAATATTAATTTATATTTATGAAGATACAACCGTTATTTATTAGTTGTTTTTTTAGAAAAACGGTTTCTGAAAAAACTTAGAAAACGTAAAAAGCGACCCACATCGTGGATCGCATTAAACAATGTTTAAAAAGGATATTGGTTTAACCACTGACCTCCATCCATTGTTACACATTCACCATTAATATAAGCCGCTTTATCAGATAATAAGAAATACGCTAACTCAGCAATTTCTTCAGGTGTTCCTAATCGACCTAATGGGACACTGTTAATGGTCCGCTTGGCCGCTTCTTCAGAGATCCACAGTTTTTCCGCGCCTCCTGTTCGCTCTATCGGTCCTGGGGCAATCGCATTCACGCGAATACCGTATTTTCGTCCCCATTCTACCGCTAATGTACGTGTGATTGAGAGTACCCCGGCTTTCGCTGCAGCGGAATGAATAACTCCTGCCCCTGCATTCCAAGCATACGTGGCAACCATGTTTAAAATACTTCCTTTTATTCCCTCTTTAATCCAGTACTTTCCGACAGCTTGTGAACAATAAAATGTCCCGTTCAGCACAATGTTGATCACCGCATTCCAGCCATTTACGGATAAATCTTCAGCTGGGCAAATAAAGTTCCCTGCGGCATTGTTCACGAGATGATCAATGGTCCCGAAGTGTGTAACCGTTTGCTCTACCATTTGTTGCACAAGTTCAGGATCTCTTACATCCATCGCAATGGTTAACACTTGACCATCATACGTTTCAATTTCTTTTTTAGCTTGTTCTAAACGTTCTTCATTTCTTCCAGTAATGACTACTCTTGCTTCACATTCGGCAAATTTTTTTGCCATATATTTACCCATTCCACTTGAACCACCAGTTACAATCACTACTTCGTCTTTCATATCCCCACCCCTTATGAATGAATACTCACTCATTATAATACGAGAAGGGAAGTAAAATTCCTTCTTTTTTTCTACTAAAATCGTCAAAGTTCATAAAAATAGACGTGGAATCCCACGTCTTTACTGCTCTTGATTTAATAACAATTCATGTAATTTTCGAAGGGCTCGCACAATGACCCGTTTTCGTTGAAATCCTTTCACTTTCACAGTTATTCCGTTTAATTCAGCATATACTTGTCCTCCATTTCCGAGAGGATGAAATCCATATACAAATAGCTTAATCGTTCCATGCTGAGAAGGCAGGAAAAACATATCCATCCGTTTGCCAATTATCATTTGTAAATCACTCCTCCTTCCTGAAATGAAAAAGACAAGTTGATATCAATGTATACTAGCTACAAACAAATGTCAAAAATTATGTTTTTGTTTAATAGATATTTTGATAAGATAAAATACATGTTAATAGATTTTTTAATAAATAAAATACATGAATTGTATAAATAGGTTGTGAGAATGAATGAAAGAAACGATGAATCGTAGAACGTTTTTAAAAAAAATCGTTGGATCATTGTTCGGTGTTATAGCTACCGGATTTGGTGGCTATTACTATGGAAAATACATCGAACCTTTTCGATTACAAATCAACCATATTGAAATTGCTCATCCGTTGATTCCTAAAGGATTCAACGGATGTCGACTCGTACAATTTAGCGACACCCATTTAGGATTTCATTACGATTTACCCCAATTTAAGAAACACATACAAACCATCAATTCCTTGCAACCGGATGTGATTCTGTTCACTGGTGATTTAATGGACCGACCGAATCAATATCCTTTTACAGAGCAAGTTGTCCATTCGTTGCAACAATTAGAAGCTACATTCGGAAAGTTTGCCATTTATGGAAATCACGATCATGGAGGATATGGGACGGAAATTTATCGACAAATGATGAACCAATCGGGGTTCGTCCTTTTAAAAAACGAATCATACAATCTTCAAATTTTAGACGGAAGTTCAATAGAAATTATCGGAATCGATGACGCAATGCTTGGAAGTCCAAACATTACCCAAGCCATTCACTCCCTTCCTCAAGACCGTTTTAAAATTTTACTTTCACATGCACCAGATGTGGCCGATCAAATTGTCAACTTCCCAATTCACCTACAAATAAGTGGCCATAGCCATGGTGGTCAAGTACAAATTCCTTATTTCGGTCCGCTCGTAACGCCACCATTGGCTGAAAAATATTTAGAGGGAAAATATACGATTGACGGAGAACATTCGTTGATTCTCTATGTAAATAGAGGCTTAGGGACAACCCGTCTCCCTTTTCGTTTATTTTCGGTCCCCGAAATTACGGTCTTTACATTAAAATCAATAGCGAAATAGTTGGAGGCTGCCTAATCGTAGGGACAGCCTCATTTTTTATTGAGCTTGTAATAACGTTTGTTCAATTTCTAGCGCACTGACTGGTCGACTGAAATAATAACCTTGCGCCTTTTGACATTTGGCATGAAGTAAAAATTCAACTTGTTCTTTTTCTTCGACCCCTTCAGCTACTACTTCTAATCCTAAATTGTGAGCGAGAGCAATGATGGTTTTCGTAATAGCAGCATCCTTTTGATCAATTTGAATGTGTCTTACGAATGTTTGGTCAATCTTTAAAATATCAATCGGGAAACGCTTCAAATGATTTAAGGAAGAATATCCCGTACCAAAATCATCAACAGATAAAACGATACCAAGCTCTTTTAATTCTCTTAACATTTTTAGCGCTTCTTTAGTGTTTTCCATCGCTCCTTCTGTAATTTCTATTTCGAGAAACGATGGGTCAACTTGATATTTCATTAATGTTTTCTGAATAAATGTCGGTAAGTTTGATTTATGAAGTTGTACTGGAGAAATGTTTACAGCAATTCGAAATTTTTTCGTACCCATATTCTGCCATTTAGCAATTTGAGCGCATACGTTTTCAATAACCCATTCTCCGATTGGAATAATTAACCCTGTATCTTCAGCTAACGGAATAAATTGCTGAGGGGAGACATATCCAAATTTTCCGTTATTCCAACGTAGCAGTGCTTCAAAACTTTCAATTTTTCCTGTTTGTAAATTGACTTGCGGTTGGAAATATAGCATTAACTCCTCTTTTTCTATCGCTCGGCGAAGATGGGCTTCCATAATTTTATAGTTTGGAAAAGACTGCTTCATATCGGAAAAATAAAATTGATAATGCGCCCGCCCTTTTTCTTTTACTCGGAAAAGCGCATTGTCAGCATTTTTGATTAATCCTTCTACATCATCTCCATCATTCGGGTACATACTAATACCGATTGATGATGTAATATAGTATTCTTGTTTATCCATTACGAACGGTTCGCTAAATAACGTTAATAGTTTCTTAGCAAACCGTTCGGTCTCATCTCGAGTCGTTTGCTTTAATAAGATCATAAACTCATCTCCACCTAGCCGATACACACAATAATCGTAGCCCTCAACTGATTGCAATCGGTTAGCGATTTTTTTCAATAAGTCGTCCCCAAGTTTATGTCCTAACGTATCGTTAAAATATTTAAAACGATCAAGGTCCATATATAACAAACTTAACTCTCTTTGTCGTTTTTGATGGATTTTCAGTTCGTACTGCAATTGTTTGAATAATAGATTTCGATTACCTAACCCCGTTAACGTATCATGAAAGGTAAGATACTGAATCGTATCTTTAGAACTCCACTGTTCGGTCATGTCTTTTGCAATCATCATAATCCCATCTTTAAGACCATGACAAAGAACTGGGAATGTCTTTAATCGGACTAACACTTTCGCACCGTTTCGATGAATGAGTCGGCAAGATTTAAATTGTTGTGGACGATTTTCTTCCACTACTTTTCGAAGTTTCCGTTCATCTTCGTTATGTACAAAGTGGTATATTAACTGATCTTGTAGTTCCTCTTCTTTCAACCCAAGCATATGAAGTGCTGAAGGATTAAAATTTTGAACCCTTCCATTTCGATCTACGACAAATAGGGCATCAAAATTATGTTGAAATAATGAATAGAATAAAGAATCTTGGACCTTTCTATTGGTTACTTCCTCCTTTAAGGAGATTCGAGAGACAACAACAACAAATCGAATTCTTCCATCTTCATGAAAAATAGGTGTGAACGTTGCTTTTAATTGCCCTTTTTTTAATCGTTTCGAAATCACTAATTCTGTTTCTTTATATAGAACTTCCTGTAAATAGGTGTTGATATTCAAGCAAGAGAGAGCTGTATGATCATCTCTCATGAGTGGATCAAGGAAGCAGTCAACATCATTCTTCATCCTATTAGAGGGAATGTTTATTGAATGACAAATCCATCCTTCCGAACCATTTCGTTCATAAAGAGAAACGAAATTTTCTACACCTTCTCTCAAAACATTTAAAAAAGTAAGAAAAATTTGTTCCTTCTCCTGTGTACTCATTTGATAAACAATAGATTCTGTAAAATTATCCATACAATCATCCTTTATCAAACACCGTATGTATCCAAGCTTCATCCTATGGTTTATTTACTTGCTACTATTGTACAATTTTTTTATGTATAAAAACTAGACAAAATTGAATTTGTTTCAATTTTAATAAAATATTTCCATATTTAAATATACCTTAAAAGAAAAAAACGATACAACTATTATATTGTGATAATTATGAAAAAAGTTTATTTACAACTTGTATCCTAATAGAAAACAAGAAAAACTACCTACTATAGATAAAAAAAGATAAACAACAAACTTTTTAACCCTTTTTTCCTTCCAAAGTTGAATGGCATCTAACATAAAGCTTGAATACGTCGTAAATGCCCCACAAATGCCAATTAAAAAGATGCTTTTCCATTGGCTGGACCATATATGAGAAACAACCCAACCTAATCCAAATGAACCTAACAGATTAACCGTTAACGTTCCGATTGGAAAGGGAACATTCATTTTCCCGATCCAGTTGGTCAACAAATATCTTCCTGCAGCGCCTAAAGCTCCTCCAATGATTACCCATATCATCACCGTTGGTCACCTACCAATTTGCCCATAGTTATCCCCAATAACGTACTTATCGCTCCAACAATCAAAGTACTAAATATATATATCCATAAAGACATAGGCACATCTTGTAATTGAAAAATATCCCCCATAAAAGTAGACATAGTGGTTAATCCTCCACAAAATCCCGTACTTAACAATAATTGTCCTTCTTTCGTGATCGTTTTCATATTGGCAAACGAATAGAACATTCCTATAAGAAAACATCCGATGATATTTGCCAAAAACGTTCCCAGTGGAAAATTCATGGCGAACCATGTGGATAGACCATATCTTAGTGCCGCCCCAAGCGCTCCACCAAGAGCTACAAGTATTACGTTTTTTAACATCATATTCTTCCTTTCACAAAGCCAATTCTTTTTTAGGCCTTTTTACTAACTCTATTTTAGGACTAGCGCGTATTCATGACAAACACATATGATGTAACAAGTATGGCCCCTCATTCTTTTCGATTTGAAAGGAGGTCAATTCAAATGTATCCTTACTACTTACCGACTTATCACCGTCAATACGACCAACGTTTTTTTGGTTTCGGTTTTTTACCTTTCGTAGCAGGTGGGCTAGTAGGTGGGCTAGCAGGTTTGGCCATAAGCCCATTCCTCTTTAACCGTCCGTGTTGCCCACCATTTTACTACCCACCTTATGGACCTTACCAATCCTATCCACCATATCCGACTCCATATGGATATGGTGGAAACCTATCATATCCATCCCCTTATGGATTTGGAGGAGGAGGTCCAGAGAATATTAACATTTTTACGAATCAAAATTAGCACTTCTTTCAGGAGGTGCTTTTCTTTCTTTTTTGTGTCACTGAATTTTTCATTATTTAAAAATAGACTGAACCTTCCAAAATAACTTTAAAAGGGTTATAATGAAAAATAATAGGGAAATATCACTTCCTTTAGAAATTTCTCCTGCTTTCTTTATACGAATTATTTCAACCAAAGTAACAATAATTTATGTAAACAATAATTTATGTAGAAAGGAGTTAGTATGTTGAGACACAGCAAGATACAATCTTCACTACGCCCTACCATCCAAAACCTCTCACAAGCAATCTTCACTGTCAATCGCCATGCAAAAACAGCGACCAATCCCAAATATTTATATACGTTAAAAAAAGAAGCCATCCTTAAAATGATACGCGAAGGAAAAGCGAAAAAAGTTGGACTCCATTTTTCTTCGAATACAAAATTTTGTCAACAACATTCGGATGTGCTCGTTTCTTGTGGAGATTATACATTTCATATTCCACCCTCTAAAGAGGATTTTGAACAACTCCCCCATCTAGGAAAACTCGATACCTCTAAGAGAAACCCTAAGTGTCGAATGCCATTGGCACAAGCAAAAAAATTGTTGCAAGCATATACAGGATTAAAGGAACCAAATGAGAAAAAACAAATGAGAAACCCTTCTTATCAAAAGCCTGTCTTTAAAAGGTTAGGAGAAAGTTTCTTCTAAAATCAAACGGACTGTACAAACAACAAACTGCCGTATTCGTACGGCAGTTTGTTTTGATTTGGTATAGCTTTTATAAAATATGCTGATCAATTTTTATGATAAGTTCACCAATTTCTGGTTTACTTACTTGCTCATCTGCCCCTACAACGTCCCCTTTATGCCGCAAATCATCCGTAATGAGCGAGGAGAATAAAATAACCGGCAACTGTTTTAAATGATCAGAAGTTTTTATTTTCTTTGTTAAATGATGACCGTCCATTTGTGGCATTTCAATATCAGAAATCACTAAATGGACTTCCTCGTAAAGCGTTTTCCCTTCCTGCACAATCGATTGTAAATAGTCATAAGCATCTTTACCATTTTCAAAAAATTGAATGTTGGTATATCCGGCTTCTGTTAATGTATCATAAAGGAGCTTCCGAAGAAGTGGTGAATCCTCTGCTACAACGATTTTCTTATCTGAACGCTCCCGTTTTCCGAGTTTTTTCACTTCCTCTACTCGAATACCCGAATCCGGATGAATTTCAACCATAATTTTTTCATAATCCAGCAATAAAATCATTTTGCCATGATGTTTGATGACCCCAATGACATACGTATTTTGGCCTTGATACATTCCGTTAGGTTTCTCAATTTGTTCCCAAGAAATCCGATGAATTTGAGTGACGTTATGAACATGAAAGACTACTTTCTGCTTATTAAATTCAGCCACAATAAACTTTTCTAGAGCTGACGATTCCGAAGGTTGTTGATTAAGTACTTTTCCTAAATCAATAACAGGCAACACTTCACCACGAAGCTGAATAATTCCTTCAACATATGGATGGGAATGCGGAATAATAGTCAAAGGTACTGGTTGAATGATTTCTTTTACTTTAATGACGTTAATACCAAATGCATTTCCGAAAACTTCAAACTCTACAATTTCTAATTCGTTCGTACCGCTTTCTAGCAAAATCCCTTGATTATGATTCATTTACGTCTTCCTTCCTGAATGTAATCTTTCAGAATAAATATACCATGATATATTGGTGAATTTTCACAAAAACAAAAAATTAATACAAAATTCACAATAAGTGTAGCATTATTCGGTTGCTTCCCTTTTCACAAAGCGGTGGACCCATAATCCTATAAGAGCCATAATTAAAAGGGAACTTAAAGCAAGGCGACTCGCTATATTGCCATACGAAGCAAAAACAAGCGTAATACTTCCATAAATAAGAGGACCGATAATGGCTGAAATTTTTCCAGAAAAAGCGAATAACCCGAAGAATTGTCCGCGCTTTTCCTCTGGAGTCAATTCAACAATGAGCGCTCGTGAAGTTACCCACATCGCTCCAAGTGCTACTCCAAACAAACTTCCCGCCACCCAAAACTGCCACTCAGCTGTAGAGATCGTACCCATGATTAGTGCAATAACTAGTAATAATCCGACATAGTGAACGCTGCGATACGGTCCCTTTTTACTAGAAATAATACCAAATAGAAATGAACCGATAATACTAGACACTGTTGAAAAGAGATAGAGCAAAATAAATTGCCCTGACGAAAACCCTACAATCGTTTTAGCATAGATGGCCATCATCGCAATCGTGGTGGCTATCGCATCATTCAAGAAAAAATAAGCAACCATAAAGGTAAAAATCGAACGATATTGTTTCATCTCTTTAAACGTAACAATGATTTCTTTATATCCCGCAAAAAACGAAAATGGTTTCGGTTTGATGGAAGCATTTTGCTCTTTGACAAAGAAAAAGAGGGGTAGCGCAAACAGAAAAAATAAAAGAGCAGAAGGAATAAACGCTCGATGATAATCCTCATTTCCTACGTACAAATAAACGGTAAGTCCAACCAGTGTTCCAACGTATCCAACGGCAACACCAAATCCAGAAACAAGCGAAATATTTTTCCCTTGGCCAACATTACTAATCATTGAGTCGTAAAACACAAGGCTGGAGTGATAGAAAAATTTCGCAATAATAAATAATAGGACGACAAAAAGAAGATGAAGGGGTACTTGAAGAAATGTGTTTTCAGTTGGAAAACGGGCAATGATTCCCATTAACACCGTAGCTATGACAGTAATAAGGGTAAAGGTGACAATATACTTTTTCTTTTGTGCTTTTCGATCGATAAGGACACCGTATAGGGGAGTAAATACTACAAGAAGGAAACTGGCGATGGCGTTCGCGTAAGAAATAAACGTACTAGCAATTTGATTCAACACTTCGTTACTACCAACGACTTCTTGTAAGTAGAATGGAAAAAAAATCGTAATAATATTTGATGAAAAAATAGTGTTTGCAAAATCGTATAGCGCCCACGAAATAATGGGGAGAGTAAATATCATTTTTAAAGAGTTTGACAGTTTCTTTTCCTTAGCCAGCTCCACATTCATTTCACATTCCACCTTTATACATATTTTTTTCGTCTGGCACCAATAACGATCAACAAGTTATGAGCGTACGTTCCCTCTTTACCTCACCTCCCGTTTTTTATTCCATGTATTATCCAAAAATTCCTTCTCGTTTGAGCACATGTGAAACTCCCTTCTCCGTTATGTATCAAAATAGGCTATGTTATATGTCATTGTTGATTTTTAGCAAGTTGTTCACACGGCGGCGACTCAGCGGGAACAAGAAGCCGC
>NZ_JBCNBW010000015.1:0-18033 GCF_050478865.1 Aeribacillus pallidus
CGGCTTGCCCGCGGAAAGCGTCCGCCTGCAGCGGAATGTATAATTTGTCAACAGTATCGGTTAACAGACACCCATACCAATAAAAATTAGCACATCGATGAATAAAATAACAGCAAAAGTTATCCACAGTTATTTCAGGGTTGAGCCAAAAAAAAGGCTTCGTCAAAAATAAAACGAAGCCTTTTCTGTTCCTATTTTTTTACGACCATCGTTCCGGCAATTAAATCGTGTAAAGCTTGTTTTTTTTCGGTGAATGCTGCAATGATGTAACCAATCATAAAGATAGGGGATAGGAAACTTTGTGCTAAAAAGCGGCCAAGAGATCTCCAAAAAGAAATTCGCTCACCTTGCATAGAAACAACCTTTAACCCAAGTAATTTCTTTCCGATAGTCGCCTGCCATTTCGATGCATGTAATCCAGCATAATAAAGAATAGCCGCAATAAAATTAACTAAAAGAACAAGGCCATACGCTTTTAAAACAGCGAATAGCTCTTCATCTGTTAACTCTGCTTCTACCATGTTAGGATCTGACAATACTTCGGCATCAATATTAGCATACAAAATAGCACCAATAATAAAGGTACTGATAATTGCTAGTGGAATCCCTATGACTAAACCATCAATAATGTATGCAGCAAAGCGTTTCCAAAATCCAGCTGGTTGTAGATCAACAGTTGGCGACTCTCCCCCTAAATTTTGCATGTGTTGTTCGTTCATAGTTCCCCTCCTTTCATCATCAAGTACGAAAATAAAGAGAAAAAGTTTCACATTTTATAAAACATTTTTATTGATTCCTTCTTATGCATTATATAATCTAGAAGAAAATAATAAAATACCAATTTCAAATACATTACATAATAGGTGATTCATGTATGGAACATTTAATAAACCCAAAAGTAAAAGAAATTCAAATATCGGGCATTCGCCAATTTTTTAATATGGTTTCTTCCATCGACGGAATGATTTCGTTAACGATTGGTCAACCGGATTTTTATACACCGACTCATATTAAAGAAGCAGCTAAAAAAGCGATCGATGATAATTTTACTTCCTATACACATAACGCTGGATTTTTAGCTTTACGTGAAGCGGTAAGTTCCTTTTTGTATCAAAATTATCATATATCCTACAATCCACATACAGAAATTATTGTCACCAATGGTGCGAGCCAAGCCATTGATGTTGCTCTTCGAACCATTTTACAAGATGGCGTTGAAGTGATTTTACCTGGACCTGTATACCCTGGCTATGAACCAATTATCCGAATGATGAATGCCAACCCTATTTATGTGGACACACGAAAAAATAACTTTAAATTAACGGCTTCGTTAATTGAACAACACTTATCAGCCAAAACGAGATGCATTATTTTACCTTACCCTTCGAACCCAACGGGAATGACATTGACGAAAGAGGAGTTAGCCGAAATCGCCAACTTAGTGAGAGGAAAGGACATTTTTATAGTAGCTGATGAAATTTATAGCGAACTTGTATACGACAAACCACATGTATCCATTGCTTCTATGTTAAAAGAACAAACCATATTTATTAACGGTCTGTCGAAATCGCATGCGATGACTGGTTGGCGTATTGGTTTTTTATGTGCCCATGAACCGATTGCGAAACATATGCTAAAAGTACATCAATACAGCGTATCTTGTGCTTCCTCAATTTCTCAAAGAGCAGCCTATGAAGCGCTAACAAACGGCTGGAACGACTCCAAGGAAATGAAGCAAGAATACACTAAACGGAGAACTTACGTGTACGAACGGTTGCAAAGCATGGGGTTACCAGTTCTCCTACCAGATGGTGCCTTCTACTTTTTCGTTCCGATTCCAAAAAATATTGATAAAAATTCGTTCGAGTTTGCAGTCGACATGGCCCAACAGGTAAAAGTAGCTGTTGTGCCTGGAAGCGCATTTTCTCCGATGGGGGAAGGATATGTTCGTATATCCTATGCCTGCTCGTTAAATACCCTTCAAAAAGGACTCGATCGAATGGAAGAGTATATAAATACTTGGAATAAATAAAACAGGGGCCTTATATAAACGGTCCCTGTTTTTAAAAAGACACCTAACACTTAAATCGATTTAACCATTCCACCATCTACTAAAAAGCTTTGCCCCGTCATATATGTATTTTCATCAGAAGCTAAAAAGGTAACTACCTTTGCAAACTCCTCTGGTGTACCGTATCGGTTTAGCGGAATTTGGGCCTTTATCTCCTTTTCTACTTGCTCAACCGAAACACCTAATTTTTCCGCACGTACTTCATCTAAATGACGAACACGATCGGTTGCAATTCGTCCAGGTGCTACTGTATTTACTAAAATGTTATATGGAGCTAATTCAGTAGCAAGTGTTTTTGATAATCCAACAATCCCTGTTCGGAACGTATTGGACAAAATGAGTCCTTGAATCGGCTCTTTAATAGAAGAAGATGCAATGTTAATAATTTTTCCACCGCTTGTTTTCATATAAGGCAACGCTTCTCGAATGGTGCGGATGTATGATAGTAAGTTGAGCTCAAATGCAGTTTGCCAATCTTCATCCTCCATTTGCTCAAAGCTACCTGCTTTTGGACCACCAGAGTTATTGACTAAAATATCCATTGAACCAAATGTATCAATCGTCTTATTTATTAAACGTTGAATATCTTCATTTTTCGTCACATCGCAGCGACAATAGGAAACCTTTCCTTCTCCTAGGGCTTTTAATTCCTCACATACGCTAGCCAACTCTTGTTCTCTCCGACTAGCGATCATGACATTTGCCCCTTCAAGAACAAATTGTTCGGCAATCGCTTTTCCTAACCCTTGACTAGAAGCTAATACAAGTGCATTTTTGTTTTGTAATTTTCCCATCATGCCACTCCCCCTTTATAGAATTTTCCCTTTTCTTATGTTCGCTTTCAATTAAAAAACTCCTTCAAAGAATAGTTCACCTCCTAAATATTTACAAAATGACATTTTTCTTCATTTTCCTCTTTAAAAAAGCGCTTTCATCCTTTATAATAATTAACGTATTCACTCTCTTAGTCCTTATTTATTTGTACTTACCTATGGAAGCGTTTCCAACAAACAACTCTAGGTTGGAATGTGAACCAAAAACCGGATGGAAGTGTCCATCCGGTTTTTGGGAGACTTTTATTTTTTATGAATAGCTTTTTGAACGGCTTGAATGACTTCATCTGTTGTAGCTAATTGCAATACGTTATTTGCTAATTGTTCCATCTCTGCTTTGTTCAACTGACGGATTTGCGAACGAGCTTTTAAAACGGAAGTTGCACTCATAGAGAATTCATCTAAACCTAGTCCTAATAAAATAGGAATAGCAGTTTCATCTCCTGCCATTTCACCGCACATTCCAACCCATTTTCCTTCTTTATGAGCGGCGTCAATAACCATTTTCACCAAGCGTAAAATGGCTGGATGATACGGTTGATATAAGTAAGAAATACGTTCGTTCATTCGGTCAGCAGCAAATGTGTACTGGATTAGGTCATTGGTACCGATGCTGAAAAAGTCTACTTCTTTCGCAAACTGGTCTGCAATCACTGCTGTAGACGGAATTTCGACCATCATTCCTACTTCAATTTGTTCGGCTACTTGAACCCCTTCGCTTACTAACTTTTCTTTTTCCTCGGATAAAATGGCCTTTGCTTGGCGTAATTCATCCAAGGTAGCAATCATTGGGAACATAATTTTTAAGTTTCCGTAAACGCTTGCTCGTAGTAATGCGCGCAATTGTGTTCGGAACATTTCTTGTTCTTCTAAGCATAAACGAATTGCCCGAAATCCTAAGAACGGGTTCATTTCTTTCGGAAGGTTTAAATATGGTAGCTCTTTATCTCCACCGATGTCAATCGTACGAACGACAACCGGTTTACCTTCCATTTTTTCTAATACCGTTTTATAAGCCTCGAATTGCTCTTCTTCAGAAGGAAGTTCTGTTCTACCCATGTATAAAAATTCCGTCCGGAATAACCCAATACCTTCCGCACCGTTATTAATGACCCCTTCTAAATCATCAGGTGTACCAATATTGGCTGCTAGTTCTACTTGATGACCGTCTGCTGAAATGGATTTTTCATGTAAGAGCTTCGCCCACTCTTTTTTCTGTTCTTCGTAGGCTGCTTGTTCTTTCTTATACTTTTCCACAACTTCCGGCGTTGGGTTTACATGTACTTCCCCTTTAATTCCATCAACAATGACAAGGTCACCGTGCTCGATTTCCTTCGTCGCTGTTTTCGTTCCAACGACAGCTGGAATTTCCATAGAACGTGCCATAATCGCCGTGTGAGATGTTTTTCCACCAATATCGGTAGTAAATGCCTTTACATACGTTTTATTTAACTGGGCTGTGTCTGAAGGTGCTAAATCTTCAGCGATAATAATGACTTCTTCAGAAATAAGACTCGGATTTGGTAATTGAACACCTAACAAGTGACTTAACACTCGTTTCGTCACATCGCGAATATCTGCTGCCCGTTCCTTCATGTATGCGTTATCCATTTGTTCAAACATCGTAACAAACATGTCCGATACTTCTTTTAACGCAAACTCGGCATTGACACTTTCTGAAGAAATTTTATCTTCGATGGCTGTTAATAGCTCGGGATCACTAAGTACAAGAATATGTGCTTCAAAAATTTCCGCTTTATCTTCTCCAAGATGTTCCTTCGCATGGTCGCGAATCGCTTCAAGCTCTTCTTTCGCTTGCTCTACAGCGCTTCGAAAGCGAGATACCTCTTCCTCTACTTTTTCGATAGAAGTTTTTTTAACTGTTAAATCCGGTTCAATTAACCGGTAAGCTTTCGCGATCGCGATTCCATTCGAAGCGGGCTTACCAAGTAATACTTTAGCCATTTATTCAGCTAACCCTTTGCTTTTTAATGTTTCCTCCAAGCTATTAAGCGCCTCTTGTTCGTCGCTGCCATCTACGTAAATTGTGATTTCTGCACCTTGACCAACCCCTAGAGACATAACGCCCATAATGGATTTTAAGTTCACTTTTTTGTCTTTGTATTCTAGTTGAATGTCAGAATTAAATTTGCTAGCTGTTTGAACAAGTAATGTCGCTGGACGCGCATGAATTCCAGTATCTGCAATAACCTTAAACGTTTTTTGTAACATTTTGCATCTTCTCCTTTTTCTATTTTGTCTAATAATGCTTACTTCGATCGTTAGCTATCGTCGAAAGCTAGTTCGAATCAAGCAAGTCATTATCCTTCCAATGTTTTAGAATATCATGTCCAGCGAAGATACTCAATGATATTAGACGATAATTGGTTAAAAAAAAAGGAATATTCTTTGAACAACTTTCTTATTTAACGATTGTTTTAGAAACACCTTTGACAATATTATTTGCTATTTTTACTTTTACTATCGTTCCTTTTAGAACCGTTTCATGATCTTCCATCGTATTCGTATATACATTCACCATGTCGCACATTCCCCTTGCCAATAATTCGACCGCCGCTTTTAATTCTTGTTCAGTGAATACTTTTTGATCATTTAACAACTCTTGAATCAGATGAAGAACAGTTTCCTTCACCTTTAGCGCTTGTCCCATTTCCCTCCTCATCTATTTACCACCCCTTTGTTTTTATTCCTACTATATGAATTAGATAATCGTTAAAAGAACACCTTCAAAAAACTTTAACAAATTCATTGATTACGCTATTGTTTTACATTTGTTCTTCAATGAAATAGTTGAAGACATCTTTTAATAAAAAAAAGTAAGGATAGAATGTATGCTATATAAAAGAAACAAAATAGAGCACTTCTCATTCTATTCAATAAAACCGCCTTTATTTTGTCCAAGTGTAATAAAGGCGGTTTTTCTTTTATGTACGTCCAAGAGGTTTAGGAGGTAAGTAAAAGATTTGGAGCGAAGGTGGCTTTGAAAAATGAAACATACAATTAGCGGTTCGTTCAATTTGGCGATGCAGCGTAAATATGGAACAATTTAACATAAGTTGCTCTCCGTTTTGAAATTGAATAATGGGAATGCCTTCAAAATGACAAATCTGTTGAATATGCCTTGGGAAGATCCAATAACAGTCATGCTCGATGTGGGATTTGGTTGGAAAGGTAAAAATACACTCATTTGGACAAATCATTAATGGGGTTTTTCGAAAGTAGTTAAGCCTGTTTCGAACAGCTTGAATTCTTCCGTCATAACTGGAACCTCTCGCCATACAAGCTTGGTTCAACAACTGAATCGGTTTGACGTTTTCATAATAAATACCTTGAACGTCAAATATTTTGACAACTCCTTTTTCAGAATATTCAGGTATAATTGCCATCGTAGTTTCAGACACAACATACGGTTGAACTGAAACAGCCATATTCATCCTCCTTTCTATTATAATTATACAAAATTTTCCTAATTTTTTCAAAAAATAACATTTTTTTATTTCTCTTTAAGATATCCTACTATTATTTCTTTTTCTGATAATTTTCGAACTTCATTTTGTCCAAAAAAAAAGACGCCCGCCTAATGCGAGCATGTTTTGTCATTAACTTCTAGGGGTATCTAAATATGTGAATAAGACGTGTCCCCCACGCTGGGCCTCTCCTCGAAAATGTTTAAAATCTTCTTGAGCCACTAAGACGCTACGAAAAACGAGGAAGTCTTCTTTTTGTACCATATATTCTTCTATCTTTCGTTGACGCAGCTGTTCAATGATTTGTTTCGCTTGTTCTTCTGTCATCTCCATCCCTCCACCGTTATTATAAAACCCTTTACATCGTTTGGGGTAAATTCTTATCCACCTTTTTTACGTGTTTTCCTAACACAATACACGTTAAGAAAAATGAAGAGACCCCAAAGAGCAGCACCATGATTTGAAACCCAATCGTATCTAAGAAAAATCCGGAACTTACTAATACGAATTGAAATAAAATGCGGTCCATCATATTACGAAATGAGAAGAAACGACCATGATAATCTTTCGGGACCGATTTTTGAAAAAGTGTCGCAGCAATAGGAAAGAACGATCCAGCAGCGAATCCAAAAACACCAAAGGAAACGATGGCCATCGGATGGTATTCAGCAAAATAAAGGGACATTTGAGCCAATGAAATGAAAAAAGCAGCTCCAATTAATAATGATAGGTGGGGAAGCTTTACGGCTACTCTCCTTATCATAAATGCTCCAAGCATAAACATAACTCCTTCCGTTGTATAAAGCCATCCTTTAATTGCTGGATCTTGCAGCATCTCGCTAATTTTTAACACCATCAAATTAAAGCTTCCGATAAATCCAATAGGAACAAGCATTAAGACAAGGCCTGTAAATACCGGACGATTTTTCTTGATGAGGGGCCATAATACAGTAAAGCTCTCTTGTTTTTCTTGTTTGTACGACCTGTTTTGATCGTTTGGTAGTTGTAATAGAAAAGAGGTAAGAGCGACAAATAAAAAAGAGCCAAGTGTGATGATATATACGGTAGAAAGAGGAATCGCTATAATTAATACTCCTCCTAAAGCTGTTCCAACAATTCTAGCAATCGTGCCAATATTCATATGCCAGCCATTTAACGTAAGTAACTCCTCTTCTTTTGCAATGAGTGGTATGGCAGCCTGTAACGCAGGAAAATAAAATGCTGCAGATATGCCGATGCCGAGCATATACATCACCATCCACCATACTTGACCAGTTGAAATGGCAACAAACATAAACATGACCGACATCGATCGGGCAACACTAGAAACAATCATAACCGTTTTTTTCGAAGAACGATCAATCACTTTTCCAGCATAAGGTCCAAATAGGACGCCTACAAATAAACCTGCAAATAATATGAGCGATTTCATGAAGTCCGAGGGAACATGTTGTTGTAAAAATTCTAGATTACCGATAATTCCGACCCACATACCAAGGCCAGCAATTCCTTCCCCTAAAAGTAAAATCCATACATTCCGATTTCTCCACATAACGAATCGTTCTCCTTTGATTATTTCGTAATACTAAATAATATAAGAAAATGATTTCATTTTGTCTACAATTTTGTTATTTTTGAAAAAAATTAAAATAAATGCAACGGAAAGTATTTACCTTTTTTAAAAAATAAGGCAAACTTGTATGTAAATATTATGTATAAGGAGCGAGTTCATTGAAAATTGCTACAGTTGGAAATGTGATTGAATTTAAAAATGGTTTACAAGGAATTGTGGAGAAAGTGAATGAAAATTCAGTGATCGTTGATTTAACATATATGGAGAATTATCGCGAACTTGATTTAGAAGAAAAGACAGTTGTAAACCATAAAAATTACAAGATTATAAAGGAGTCTGCCGATCATTTTTAATAAGGACTTCATTGGACACCATCAGTTTAGCTGTTTATCATGGCCTTTATACAAGAGACCTTCCCATAAAGGCCATGATAAAAGTATTTACTCTTTATCAACTAATTCTTTCTTCGAAGCGACCTTTCCATGTGGTCGCTGATTTTGTTTTCGAACGTTCCATTGCCGCTCTTTTTCTCGTTTCGACTGTGTCATCCGTTTATTCCTCCTTTCCTTTCTTAGCATCTCCTTTTTATGAAAAGTTACAAAAATAAAAATTCGCCCTTTCCCTTCCACTTTCGGGTAGAAGTTTGTTAAAATAGTTGTTGACTTTTCAGAAAGGAGATTTCCATATGAAAAAATGCGCAACGGATATTAAACTTTGGATTTCTATCGGGTTAGCGCATATCCTCCTCTATTTAACGTTTATTGACAAAGATGTCTTTTGGTATCTGTACGGTGCCGCCTTATTGTTTCTTATTAGCTATACCATTTTGAACGAATCGATTGACGATCACCTACCTGCGCCGACGTACATTGTGTACGGAATCATATCAGGAATCCTTATATATCTCATTTTTTGGATTGGCTATGAAGTATTATCAGCATTATCATCAACAATAAAAAAAGATGTTGCTTGGCTATATAATCGATACAAACCAATGCAATTTTGGCATTTCATTGTGTTATTCCTCGTCTTGATTCCAGGGGAAGAAATTTTTTGGCGTGGCTTTGTCCAAAAACGATTGTCAAGATACTTTCAACCTGCTCTCGCAATAATCATTGCTTCTTTCTTAGGTGCTTCGGTGTTTTGGTATGCTGGAAAATGGGCGTTAATGATTGCCGCTTTCGTCGGTGGACTTGTTTGGGGAGCATTATTTGAATGGAAACGAAGCATTCCGTTGCTTATTGTTTCCCATCTTGTAGTAGATATCCTTATATTTATCGTCTTTCCTTTCCATTAAAAAGGACGCCGATGGTCTGTCGGCGTCCTTATTTATATCTGGAGAATTCTTTATAAAAAGGCTCTGTTAAACGATACTATTGATAATTATACATTTCGCTTGTGGCGGACGCTTTCCGCGGGCAAGCCGCAAGCCGCTTCCCTTGCTACGCTCAAGTATGGGTCTTGCGGCTTCTTGTTCCCGCTGGAGTCGCCACCTTTCGCTTCATGTGAATAACAAAAATCAACAATGACATAAAACATTGCCTATAAAAAATACAAACACATTGACACAATAGCCTCTGATTAGTCCATCAAATTTTGGGGACAGTTTGTAAGGTTATGCGGAGCCTTTACGTCCTTACCTTTGGCTTTATCCATAATATAATTAAAAACAATAAACTGACGTACCCAAATAGTGGATATAACAACGATAACAACATACTATAATCCAACTGACTAATGATCGTCATAATCGTAAATAACCCTCCATAAATCCACATGCTATGCAGGGGAACATGGGCCCTTAATTGCTTTTCTAACCCGTAGCTGTTCCCGATAACCGAAGTAAAAATTTCCGCAAAAATAATAAATACATAAATCCAATAAAGAAATTGGATTGCGCCTTTCATCACAATAGCCATTGGAATTTCGTATAAATGAACGTTCGGTAAGGTAACAAGTGTCATATGGCTAGTAATTAAAATAACTGTTAAAAATCCTCCACCTAACCATCCACCTAAACGAATGGTTTTTTTATCATTAACTTCAGTGGCAATGGGCACGAGAACGGCTTGGGCTAAGCATAAATTAAACGCAGTATAAGAAAACGGAGCAACGACCGATTTCCATCCATCTTCTGCAAAAGGAATCATCAAAAAAGAGGTGGTAAAGTTTGCCGATTGAATAGAATAAATCATTAACAGGAAGTTAAATAAAATCATGAGGGGAACGACGAATGTGTTGACAAGAAATAGCCCTTTGACCCCAACCATCATCACAATAAAGGCTAACCCAATTGTTAAGCCAATTCCAATTTCTTTATGTAATCCGAGCTGTTCGTTAAAAACTGCTCCAGCTCCTGAAAGCATAACCGAACCTACTCCAAGTAACATCAACATGACTAATACATTCATCCATTTTCCGAGTCTCCGCCCAAATAGATATTCATTAAATTCTTCATACGATTGAGCTTGAATCTCAATAGCGTGTTCCATTAATTTTGTGCCCATCATTATGAATAAATAACCACTTAATAAAATAGATAAAAAACCAATAAAGCCAAAACGAGTAAAAAACTCGACTATTTCCCTCCCTGTCGCAAATCCAGCACCAACTACCGTTCCAATATATACAGCCGCCACTTGAATGGCGCCACTCAATCGATTACTCATCACGTTCCCCTCTTTCGAATCGTTTCCCACCCTATACTTCTACCATATGTCCAAGCCAGTTAATTAGAAGTGAAAAAAGCACTTTTCTTTCTACACATAATCCGCCAAAAAAAAAGCTGATTCCCCATTCAACATGGAATCAGCTTTTTTGGTTATAAGGCTTTGTCATTGATTTGATTTAACCATTCTCGTATTGGTTGAATGGTAGAAGCCACACACCCTTCTGCAAACGGGGACAATAATTTCGCCTCTTTTACTAATTCGGTGAACGGTAGACTGCCACCAAGTTGACATAAGTGAAGATAGTCCTCCCATGCTTGATCGTGGTTTTCTTGACTTCTTTTCCAAAACTGAAGGGCACATATTTGCGCTAGAGTGTAATCAATATAATAGAATGGATCGCTATAAATATGCCCTTGGCGTTGCCAGAAGCCCCCTCGTTCTAAATAATCCAATCCATCGTAATCACGGTGCGGTAAATACGTTTGTTCAAGTTCCCGCCATTTTTTCTTACGCTCTTCAGGCGATGCTTCGTAATGTTCGTAAACGAAATGTTGAAATTCATCCACCGCTACACCATAAGGTAAGAATAACAGCGCACCTGTTAAATGCGTAAATTTATATTTATCGGTATCTTCTTCAAAAAATAGGTGCATCCACGGCCATGTAAAAAATTCCATGCTCATGGAGTGAATTTCACAAGCTTCCAATGTTGGCCACAAGTATTCTGGAACGGTAAAATGTCTACTTGAATACACTTGAAACGCATGTCCAGCTTCGTGGGTTAACACATCAATATCACCAGAAGTTCCATTAAAGTTAGAGAAAATAAACGGTGCTTGATAATTATCTATATACGTACAATAACCTCCGCTTGCTTTTCCTTTTTTCGCTTCTACATCCATAAGATGACGGTCTAACAAAAAGTCAATAAATTCTTTTGTTTCTTTGGACAACTCATGATACATCGTTTTGCCATGCTGCAAAATCCAAGTAGCATCTCCTTTTGGCTGAGCGTTCCCTGACGGAAAATTAAAGCTTTCATCATAAAATTTCAGTTCATCCACACCGATGCGCTTTGCTTGTCTTTTCCGTAATTCAGTGGCAAGCGGAACAATATGTTGTTTTATTTGCTCTCGATATGTTTTTACCATGGACGCATCATAATCCGTCCGTTGTAAACGTAAATAACCGAGTTCGATGAAGTTTTTAAACCCTAATTTGTGAGCGATTTCTGTACGTACTTTTACTAAATCATCATACAACTGATCCAATTTTTCTTCGTGCTCGGCAAAAAACGAAAATCGTGCTTCTATGGCTCGTTTTCGCATATTCCGATCTGGTGATTCAACAAACGGCTGTAATTGAGCTAAGGTGCGTTCTTCCCCTTCAAACATAATTTTGGCAGACGCAATTAATTCCGTGTACTCGGTCACCAATTTATTTTCTTGTTGTAAAAGTGGGATAATTTCTGGGGTAAACGTTTTTAATTGACATTCTGCTAATTGAAATAAATGCGTTCCCCACTTTTTCTCAAGCTCTTTTCGATAGTTGGAATTGACGAGCGCCTCATAATATTTAGAAACAAGACCTTCCATTTGTGGGCTAACTTCATCCAAATAATCCTGTTCCTTTTTGTAAAATTCGTTCGTTGTATCAATGGAATAGCGAATAGAGCATAATGTATACATTGTATTAAAGTCGCGTCGAATTTGATTTATTTCTTCAATCGCTTCCATGTGCACTTGGAAAGTGGAAGCCTCTTTCATTTGTTTAAGAGCATGATGAAAATGCTGTTCAAATTCATTCATGTTTGGTCGTTCGTATGTATATTGTTCAAATTTCATTTTTTCCCCATCCTTTTTTTATTCTCTTTTTTTCTTTCGACATCGAATCGAGATTCCCCTTTAATGACCGAAAATTCCCCAAAGAAAAACACTTCTCTCTTAAGGAGAGAAGTGTTACGAACGTTTGCTTGTTTCAATTCCTAATCGTTTTAATAAGCGAATCGCTTCATCTTTCTCTTCGTCCGTTAAAACAGACATCATTTGATGAATACGTTCTGCATGAGCTGGAAAAATATCCTCAATAAATTGCTTTCCTTTTTCGGTAATTTGACCATACGTTACACGACGGTCGTTCGGACAAGCTACCCGTTCTAAATAGCCTTTTTTCTCAAGCTTGTCTACGACATAGGTAATACTTCCGCTTGCGAGTAATATTTTTTCCCCAATTTGTTGCAATGGTTGATGTCCTTTATGATAGAGAAGCTCTAACACTGCAAATTCGGTTGGATTTAATCCATTTTGCTGGATATATTGGTTCGTGTAGTCTGTTACAGACCGAAATGCACGTGAAAGCACAATGTACAGTTTGAGTGATTTTTGAATGTTTTCGTTTAATTCCATATTTTCACCCATTTTCATCCGATCGTTATTTAGTAGAGCCATAAACATTAAGACCCTTCAACGTGTACTTTGTTTGAAAACGAAATTCTCAAATTCTAAATTATTATAAAGAACTGTCTAAGTCCTGTCAATATACACAATCTTCACTGTCACCACACGACTTTCCAATTGTTGTTAACGGTCGCCTCCACTTCTTTATGTTCCATAAAGTATTCGATGAGAAGCTCGGTTACATCGAGTTGCACTTCTTTGATGCGCTCTTTTCCTTCGAACATATGATAATTTCCACCACCACTCGCCCGATAATTATTCATTACAACATCATATTCCTTGTCCATTTGCAACGGTGCTCCATTGATCGTCAACGACTCAATCCGCTCCCCAATCGGACGTGAAATATTGATCACATACTCAATCCCTTCCCACATATCGTAATGATAATGTTGTGGTTTTGGGTAAGAAAAGTGTCGACTTACCTCAATGCTTCCATCTTCATTTAACACGAAATATGATGCTGACTTCTCTAATGCTTCTTTTATATCTTTCCCAGTCACTCGTAGAACGACTAATGTGTTCGGATAAATATAATTAGAGATGATATCATTCACTTTGACATTCGCTGGTAACCCTTTTCCTTTTTCTGTAAATAAAGCTGTGCACGAAATATTTACCCCTGTTGCTTCCATTTGAACTTTATTAATGAACTCAATGTATGGGTGTTCTTTCAATCGTACATCGAATGGATTAGATATTCGCATATCCCCTATCACTTTTCCAATCGATTCGTTTAACCAACGATTTGTTTCCTCTTGATAATATTTTATTAATTGCAAGCATTGCTGGTCCTCTTTTACGTGTTTAACTGAATAAATATTCGCTGATTTTTGGTGAATGTGCCATTCGTGATGAATTTTATTAAATGTAACAGATACTTCTCCAAGTAAACGACCGTTCGATCCTGCTTGAATGACCGTTACACCATTGACTTCTCCAACAAGTTCTAGATGCTGATGCCCCGTTAATAAAACATCAATCCCATCAACTGATTGACACATGGCGTACGCTTGATTTTCCCCCGTATCTCGTTCCAATCGTTCCCCAGTATGAATATCACGTTCAAACCCGCCATGATAGGCCACTACCATGAGATCAGGTTGTTCAATTTCATGGATATATTGCACCCATCTTTTCGTTGACTCCACTGCATCTTCAAACGCTAACGATTCGATATGTTCTGGGCGCTCCCATTGGGGAATAAGCTTTGTTGTCACTCCTAATACCGCAACTTTAATACCTGACGGAAATTCTTTAACAATATATGGTGTACCAAAGTACGTTTCTTTCGTCCGATGGTGCACGATATTCGCAGAAAGCCATGGAAAATTGGACTGACTAATAGCTTGATTAATAATCGCTTTTCCATAATTAAATTCGTGGTTTCCTATTATAGCTGCATCATACTGCAATTCATTTAAAAGTAAAACCATTGGATTCGGTTTATTTTTCAACCGTTTAGCAAAATAATACGTTAAAGGTGTTCCTTGGATTAAGTCACCGTTATCGATCGTTAATACATTTTCTGCTTTTAATTGAATAGATTTTAAAAGTGTCGCCACTTTACTGAGACCGAAGCAGCTCTCTCCGTTCGTAGAAGTAAGTACATGTCCGTGTATATCACTCGTAAAAAGAATGGTTACGGTCGTTTCCGATTTAGAATAGATCATTTTCCCCCTCCAAATGCAATTGTGGTCCATAATTATTTTGCTATTGATATCATCTGTTAAACGTTTTTTTCATTTTATTTACGAATTAAACAGGTTCAATACCTATCTTTTTACTGTAAATGAAATTATTACAATGGTATGATATAGTTGTTCTTGAAAAATATTCATATTTTAGTAGAGGGAAAGACAGATGAAAAAATGGATGAAACCATTTATTTATTATCTCATTCTAGTATTACTTCCAACGTGTATCTTTCTTTTTTTTTACTGGGATTACCGATATGATGTTGAAAAAGGGAAACAATGGGAACATGCCAAATGGGTCGCTTCTATTCATAAAAACCAAATCGACCAATTTATCGGAGAAACCGAAGCTAGTTTAGAAATATTATCATTAACCATTAATCCAATAGATGGTAATAAGGAGGATATTCAGGCAACGTTAGAGCAAGCGGCGGAAAAGGATCCACGATACGGGGGGCTCCTTGTTGTAGATCCAAATGGAACCGTTCTCAGAAGTACAACCCACGAAAATGCGTTTGTTACATATCAGAATAAGGAGTACTTTCAAACATTGCTTAAAACAAAAAGAACCGTTGTTTCCCCACAACCTGAATATTTTCCAAAAGGACAATTAGTTTTTGCTGTTGCGGCTCCGATAATACAATCCAACAACGTCATTGGTGCGGTAATCGCTCATATACGAATTGACTATCTCCAAAATATTATAAACATCTTAACTCCTGAGGAAGATGTTCAAATTGTTTATCATAACAACCAAATCATTCACTCAAGCGCAAAGGAAACAGTTGTGTCGATTGTGCTCGAGAATATACCTTGGCAAATTGTTGTGGAATCTGAGCTATCATTATCCGATGTGAACAAATCAACCATTTTTTATGGTTTGTGCGTGTTTACTTGTTTACATATCCTCTACTTAATCAGTCAAAACATTTATATTAAGCGACAAGCTCAAAAGGAACGGATCCAAAATGAAGCTCAAAAACTGGAGCTTATCGGTACATTAGCCGCTAGCACAGCCCATGAAATTCGTAATCCGTTAACAGGTATTCAAGGTCTTGTACAGCTGTTAAGCGAAAAATATCGAGATCCGCAAGATCAATTTTATTTTTCGGTCATTCATAAAGAAATTGATCGAATCAATCAAATTGTGAGTGAATTTTTAATATTAGGAAAACCGACCATTCAAAAAGTAGAGACGATCGATTTAAGAAAGATTATTACTGATATCAATCCAATTATTCGCTCTGAAGCTAATCTATATAACATCATATACAACTTTAAAATGCCTGCTGAACATGTTCTGGTTAAATGTACAAAAGATCAAATGAAACAAGTTATTTTAAATATTACCCGAAATGCCTTTGAAGCGATGGATGCCGGTGGGACGCTAAACTTAGAATTGGAGAAATGGAGTGACCATTGCACGATTACGATTCAAGATAGTGGTGTCGGTATACCGAAAGACCAGCTCGATAAAATTTTTGAACCATTTTTTACATCAAAAGAATGTGGAACAGGGCTTGGGTTAGTGGTTTGTAAACGGATTATCCAATCGTTCAATGGGGTCATTTCTATTGAAAGTGAAGAAGGGCGAGGAACGATAGTGACAATTTCACTCCCTCTAGAGAAATCTAAAAATGACTAAAAGGAGCCTTTTTGTTAGCTCCTTTTTTATTACATATGAATGGTCTTATTGACTAACTATTAAGCACTATTTTTCTTTTTTATCCGTTGTTTTAAGGAAGAAAAATAATATTCATTTAACAGTTGATCCAGCTCTTGACTGCACTGAATCGTGAGGTCATTAGTAAATCCATATTTAATTCCTAACTCAATCATTTCTTTTCGCTTCTCGTAAATCATTAATTGGTATGATTGATGTTTGGTATGTGCTATCACTTTTCTTTCCCTCACTTTTGATTATCGTATGAACCTCCTTGTACATGGATTATTACAATAATTTCATTAGATGTAAATAGTTTCGCAAAATAAGACAAAACTTTACGAAAAGCGATACAACGAACACCTATTGCCTAACAAAATCCGACATCATACCTCTTACATCTTTGCTATGGTTATGTTGAAAGGAGGATGAAGATGTATCCTATCAATCATATTTGTATTTCCGTTTCCAATCTTGAACAATCCATCCTGTTTTATGAGCAAGTGTTTCAAGCAAAGCTGCTTGTGAAAGGGCGACAAACAGCGTATTTCGATTTAAAGGGGATATGGTTGGCACTCAATGAACAACCCGATATTTCACGAGAAGAGATTTACCAATCGTATACCCATATTGCCTTCTCTATTAATCCAGAAGAATTAGAAAAAGTGAGAAACCGTTTAAATCAATTAGGTGTTCAACTCGAACCAGGAAGAAAACGTCATCCTCGGGATCGCAAATCCATCTATTTTCGTGATCCTGATGGACATCTATATGAATTCCATACAGGTACATTGGAAGAACGGCTCGAGTATTACCGTGATGAAAAGCCGCATATGACATTTTTTGAGTAGGTTCGTTAAATATGGGGTGTTTACCGGAACAAAATAATAGCTCCCCTTCTAAAAGAAGAGGAGCTATTTCCGGTTATGCTTGTACATTTTCCTTTTCATAAATCGGGACCCAACCTTCTTCAGTGACAAAAATACGTACCGCTACAACTTGACGGTCTTCCGCTAACGTAAAGTAGTGACGGACATTTTCTGGAACGGAAATTAAATCCCCTGGTTCCAAATGTACTTCAAAAAAGTGACCATCCTTCCCTTGAATCGCAAAAATTCCGTGGCCGCTTACAATAAATCGCACTTCATCGTCCGTATGATGGTGTTCTTTTTTAAAGTTTTCTAACAGCTGCTCTAAATTTGGAGTATCTTTCGACAAAGAAATGACATCATACGCTTTGTAGCCACGACGTTTGGAAATATCATCAATTTCCTGTTTAAAAACTTGAAGAATTTCTTCTTTTTCTTCATCTGTTAAGTAAAACTTATCCTTCAACGCTTTCGGTAGCTTTTCAATATTCCATCGTTCATAAATGACTCCTTGCTGTTCCAAGTAATCTCGTACTTTTTCCTCCTCTTTGATCCATTCTTGGTCTACTTTTTTAAAAATTTGCGCCATTCTTTCATACCTCCTAGAAATTATTTTAATTTTAAAATTGGCTATGTTATATGTCATTGTTGATATTTAGCAAGTTATTTACATGAAGCGAAAGGCGGCGACTTCAGCGGGAACAAGAAGCC